>CAKTMW010000006.1 GCA_934574095.1 uncultured Oscillospiraceae bacterium
TATCTGGTGTGCTGCTATACCCCCAACTCCAAGGATCAGCTGTCCCGGCTGGACTACCGCATGGAGTGGGAGGACGATATCCGGGCGTACCTGCTGGAGCTGGACGGCAAGAAGCCGGTGGTCTACTGCGGCGACCTGAATGTGGCCCATCAGGAGATCGACCTGAAAAACCCCAAGACCAACCGCATGAACCCCGGCTTCTCCGACGAGGAGCGGGCCAAGATGACCCAACTGCTCTCCAGCGGCTTTGCCGATACCTTCCGCACATTGTATCCCGACCGCACCGGGGCCTATTCATGGTGGAGCTATCGCTTCCATGCCCGGCAGAACAACGCAGGATGGCGCATCGACTACTTCATCGTGTCCCAGCGCATGCTGCCCCGTGTGAAAAACGCCGATATCTGGCCGGAGATCACCGGCAGCGACCACTGTCCCGTGGTGCTGGAGCTGACGGAAGAATAAAAAAATGTCTGCCGCGAAAGCGGCAGACATTTTTTACAGATGCGCGTAAATTTTCGCACCGGAGGTTTTCAGCCACCGCAGCAGCACCAGCGCCAGCACGATAAACAGCGCCGTGGCCGCCAGCAGGAACGCCGCCGCGCCCAAATGAGCCATCAGGGCGTAGTACAGGAAGCCCAGTCCCGCTGCCAGCACCCAACCGCCAAATATGGACAGGAATACCGCCAACCCCTGCTTGATGGGAGCCACCTCGCTGGTCCAGGTGAGGTTGGGCCGCTTCAGCCCCATGAACAGGCCGAAGGCGGCGGACAGCACCACGTATACCATGGGGACGACCACCACCAGCGCCGCGTGAAGGAAGTCCAGACCGGACACCGCCGCCACGCACGCGGCGCACAGCATCAGCGGCAGCTCCGTGATCAGCAGGTGCAGCCCCAGCTTGGCCCGCAGCGCCTGCCACGGGTCGATGGGCAGCGACTGGGCGATCCACAGGCTCTTGCCCTCCAGCGACACCGACGGCGCGGTAATGTCATTGCTGCCCGCCAGCAGGCACAGACACAGCGCCGCCAGCACCGGCACGAAGTCCTCGTTTCCGGCGAACAGGGCGTTCATCATCAGTAACACCTCACGTCCCTTGATAAGAGCCGCCACCGCCAGGATCAGCAGAAACACCGTGCCCAGACCGCAGTTCAGCATGTAGAGGGGACTGGCGGTGAACCGGCCCAACTCCTTACGCAGCAGCGCGGCGGAAGGGGAGACCTGCTTGGCGGCCTTCTCCCGATAGACCGCCTTGGCGGTATTGCCGGAGGCGGTGGCGATGTTCAGAAAGCTGCGGGCGATGAGATACCACACCAGCGCCAGCAGGGCGATCACCACGGCGGAGACGATCGGCATGGCCACGCCGTCACCGCAGCCCACCTGGCCGAAGAGGTACAGGGGATAGGCGCCGCCCTTGATCTTGTTGCCGAAATCCGCAGCGTTCAGCAGCAGACTGCCGATCAGCGCCTGAGACCGGAAGCAGACGAAATAGTACAACCCGAAAAACACCAGCGATACCACCACCGTGATAAAGCTCTTGTTCTTCAGCTTCAGGCTGATCCTGGCCACCACCCAGCCCAGGGCGCAGGACAGCGTCAGCACAAACAGCGAGATGTCCAAAAGCAGAACCAGACCGCCCAGGACGCTCCCTGCCGTAATGGGCACGGTGCACCAATATACGATGATGGCGGGCAGGATCACGATGCCGGAATACATCAATCCCATCAGATATACGCTCAGCAGCCGGGAGGCCATAATGACCCGCACCGGAATGGGCATGGACAGCAGCAGGTCGTTGTCCTTGGCCAGATACAGCCCCGAGTAGGTGTTGAACACGCTGCCGAAGGCCCCCAGGAACACCGCCATCATCCCCATGATGACGAAGTACAGCCAGCCCATGCCCGCCTCCGCCAGGGGGCCGCACATGGTGGCGGACAGAGCCCCGAACATGCCGCCCAGCAGGCCTGCCATCAGCAGTACGAACATCACGATGTAGCCGATGGTCGCCCCCCTGGAGCGGGCCTTGTTCTTCTTGGCGTCGTAGAAATAGCTGCGGAAGATCTCAAAAAGCTGTTTTTTTACCAGAAGCTTCAGCATTCCTCTCCCTCCAGTTCCAGGAAGACCTCTTCCAGACTGTCGTCGCCCTTGACCTCTTCCATGGTGCCGGAGCGGATCAGCTTGCCCCCCTTGATGATGGCCACCTTGTCGCACAGCTTTTCTGCCACCTCCAGCACGTGGGTGGAGAAGAAGATGGCGCCGCCGTTATCGCAGATGTCCCGCATCATGCTCTTCAGCAGGTGGGACGCCTTGGGGTCCAGCCCCACAAAGGGCTCATCCATGATGATGAGCTTCGGCTGGTGCAGCCACGCGGCGATAATGGCCAGCTTCTGCTTCATACCGTGGGAATAGGCGGCGATGGGCTGAGCCAGGTCCTCCGTCAGCTCGAAGGCGTCGGCGTACTGGCGGATGCGCTCCTGCCGCTGCCGTGCCCCCACGCCGAAAATGTCGGCCACGAAGTTCAGGTACTTGATGCCCGTCATAAAATCGTACAAATCGGGGTTGTCGGGGATGTAGGCCATCTCCCGCTTGCAGCCCAGCGGATCGGCCTTGATGGACTTGCCGTCAATGGTGATCTCCCCCTGATCGAATTGCAGAATGCCCACCACGGATTTCAGCGTGGTGGTCTTGCCTGCGCCGTTGTGGCCGATAAAGCCGTAGATCTCCCCCGGCGCGATGTGCAGCGTCAAATCGTCCACGGCCTTCTTCTCGCCGTAGCACTTGGTCAGATGTTGAATGTCCAGCATACAATCTCCTCCTCATGTTTTCTGTCCTGTATCCTACCACATGACGCAGCGTCATAAGCAATACCCACCGCGCCAAAAATGCAATGTTTTTTTCAAAGGCGGGCGTATTATAGCAGTCGGCCTTACGACTGTCAATGATAATGTGTTTCCATTCCGCAAACTCCGTAAGAATTGACACAAAAGGCGCAGCGGCATACCGCTGCGCCTTTTCTCAACTGTGTTACCGGTGTCCGCCGCCAAAGCCGCCTCCACCGAAGCCGCCGCTGCCGAACCCGCCGCCCCGGCTGCCGAATCCGCCGCCGGGCCGGGAATTGCTGCGGGGCGGGCGATAGCTGCTCTGGGGCGGCCGATACCCGCCGCCTGCGGGAGGCCGCGGTCCGCCCATAGGCGGCCGTGGCGGGCGCGGCGCTCTGGGCCGCATATGCCGCCCCCAGAAAATGGGATAGTACACGGGCCGCACCACGTTCACCGGCGCGCCCAGAATATACCGCCGCCGGTAGCGGTCATACCGCACCCGGTCCAGCAGCATCCACACCGCGAGGATCACCACGAGCAGCAGCACCACGCCGCCCAGCGATACCCCGCCGGAGGGGGCCTTGGCCGGCGCCGTCCAACTGCTGCCGCCATTGTAGCTGCCGGAACTGCCCAGCTTTGCCTGGGCGTAGAACACATCCGCCTGCCGGAAGAACGCTGCCGCCGCGCCGTCAAAGTCGCCGCTGTAGTAGAGACCTTCGATGGACTGCTTCAGCTTGGCCTGCATGGTGTCGTACCGGTTCAGCACAGCCAGCACGCTGTCGCCGCAGGCCACATAGTAATCGTCGTTCCGCACCATCAGCAGCAGCATATCGTTGGCGCCAAGACCCCAGTCCGCGCCCAGCTGCTTCGCCGCAGTCTCCGGCGTCCAGCCCGTGACGCTGTCCGCTGTCGCCACCGCCACCACGGCGTAGTATTTCTGGTCCCAGCCGGCGTTGTAGCTTTCAATGGCCTGCCGGGTCTCCTCCGACAGCATACCCGCCTCGTCGCAGACCCACTGGGGATACCGGACTTCCGGCAGCGCCACCGGCTCCTTGGCCAGAAAGCTGTCCTTCCGGGCCAGGCCGATGCACACGCTGCCCGCAATGGCCAGCGCCAGCACCACCCACGCCACCGCGCGGTTTTTGAAAATTTTCATAGGAGATTCCTCCTTCCATAAGAAGATCGCTGCACGAGGCGTCGAGGACGCCGCCCTTTATGAACGGTTGTCGATGATTGGGTATCGGGGAAAACACCTGTCATTGCGAGGAGGGCGTAAGCCCGACGTGGCAATCCGCTCCCCCGTTAACCGAAGAGTACGGATTCCCACGCCAGTCTGAGGACTGGCTCGGAATGACATGCTATGTGTGTCAGGGGCGGACAGGGTCGTCCGCCCCTACAAAGGAGATCAATACGCTGTTCAACCTCTCAGCTCCATCAGCTTCTGCTTCAGCTCGCCCTCGATTTTGCCCAGTACCCCATTTTGCGCAAGCGCAAAACGGGGACCCCGTTTATTTCACATCCTCGGCGGAAATGAATTCCGCCTGCGGCAAGGTTTTGCTGCGCAAAACGCTTGTACGCGCTGATGCGCGAGGCGGCTTGCGCCGCCAGCCGAACTGGTCCGATGGCTTTTGGAAATTACGGTTACCCTCTCAGCTCCATCAGCTTCTGCTTCAACTCACCCTCGATCTTGCCCAGTTCGGCTTCCGCCGCCTTGCGCTTGGCGGCGCCCTCCTTCTGGATGCGGGCCACCTCGTCCAGGGTGGAGATCAGCTGCTCATTGGTGTGCTGCAAGGTCTCAATGTCCACCACGCTGCGCTCCGCCTCCTTGGCGGTGGCGATGGTGCCCATCTTCAGCGTGTCGGCGTTCTTCTTCAACAGCTGATTGGTCATCTCGGTAACGGCGTTCTGGGCAGCCGTGGCCTGGCGGCTGTGCTCCATGCCCAGGGCCAGTACCATCTGGCTCTTCCACAGCGGGATGGTGTTCACCAGCGAGGACTGGATCTTCTCGATCATCAGCGTGTCGTTATTCTGCAGCAGCCGGGTCTGGGGGCCCATCTGGATGGACACCATCCGGGTCAGCTCCAGATCGTGCAGCTTCTTCTCGAACCGGTCGCACATACTGACCAGATCGTTGTAGGCCTGGGCATCCTCGGCAAGACCACTCTGCTCCGCCTTTTTCCGCAGCTCCTCCAGCTCGCCGCCGCGCACCTCGGCCAGCCGCTTCTTGCCAGCCAGGATGTACATGGTCAGCTCTTTGTAATACTTCAGGTTCAGCTCATACATCTGGTCAAACATGGCCACGTCCTTCAGCAGGGCGATCTGATGGCTCTCCAGATTCTGGGCGATCTTGTCCACATTGGACTCCACC
Source organism: uncultured Oscillospiraceae bacterium (assembly GCA_934574095.1). Lineage (GTDB taxonomy): Bacteria > Bacillota > Clostridia > Oscillospirales > Oscillospiraceae > Vescimonas. The sequence goes on from CAKTMW010000006.1 coordinate 5,185, forward strand.
TTGCTGTACTGGGCCTTCATGGTCTCCAGCTTGTTGCTGGTCTTTTTGAACAGACCCGCCAGCCCCTTCTTTTCCTCCTCCGCGCCGAAGCCCTTCAGCTCCACCACCAGGCGGCTCAGGTCTTCGCCGATCTCGCCCATGTCCTTGTTGCGGACGTTGGCTAACGCACTTTCGGAGAAGCTGGCCACGCTCTTCTGGGCCGCCGCGCCGTATTGCAGCACCTGGTTGGTGTCCCGCACGTCGATCTTCTTAGCGAATTCGTTGACGGCGGCCTTTTCCTGCTCCGTCAGCATACTGTCGTCCAGCACCACCGGCTCCACTTCCTTCTTCACCTCTGGGGCGGCGGGGGTAGCGGGCGCTTCAGGGGTCAGCGTCAGGGTGGGGACCTCGGCGGCAGCGGCGGTATCAGGGGTCAATGTCAGTTCAGGCATGTTGGTATCAGTCATGGTTTCAATTCCTTTCTGTATATATAATTCTTGAAAATACTTTTTGTAATTACAATTCCAGGGTGATGCCGCCGCCCTGCTCTTCGTCATCGGCGGGGGCCTCCTGTGCGGCCCTGTGCAGCGGATCGTCCGATAGCCCCTCGCGGGCCATCATGTTTTCCAGCACCACCATGTCGGTGGAGATATCCATGGCCTCCGTGCCGAACAGGTTGTCCAGCTGCTTTTCAAAGGCGGTGATGATGGTGGCCATCATACCCTCCACCTTGTGCATGGTGGAGGAGATATTCTCGCCCGCCACCCCCTGTTCGCCCATGCGGTCATAGGCGTTCAGGATTTTCAGCGTAGTGGGCAGGTAATAGCTCATGAACTTCCGTATCTGTGGCAGCTTCTCCGGGTTCTGCTCCACCTGGGCGAAGATTTTGCCGCTCAGCTCCTGCAAGCGGACGATCTGGGCGGAGATGGTGGGGTCGGCGATGTTGTCGTCCAGCCGCTTCATCTCGGCGATGGCCTTCCTGCCGTCGGCGATCATCTTGTCCAGCTCGGCGTTGCCGGTGGACTTGGGTTCCTCCGGAACCTCCTCCACCGTGTTGGGACACAGCAGCCGGGCCACAATGCCCACTACCGCTGCGGCCCCTGCCGCCAGCAGATAGTGGGGCAGCTTGTACAGCGGGAACAGCAGCGCGTACAGCAGCCACGTGGCCGCCGCCGCGTACAGCGGTATGGTGGATTTACGAACGATTTGTTTCAAATTCCATCGCCTCCGTTTAGTGGACAGATACTTTTACAAGTTACATTATATCCCAACTGCCGTGCATGGTCAAGAAAAAGAGACGGGCCATCCCGTCTCCTTTTGCTATTGGCCCGCCACGGGCAGTCCCACCGTGCCGGTGGTGGGGTCAATGAAAAGGGGCAGCACCGGCGGGTCATAGGTCCACCAGACGAACAGCGCCCATATCCCCAGCAGCAGCGCCAGCCCCAGCGCGCCCCACAGCGGCCCTGTCAGCTTGTTTTTCCGCTGCACCTGCCAGGAGACCCACGCCCCCAGCAGCACCGCCGCCTGAAACAGCACCACGTCCGCCACCATACTGCTGACGCCCAGCGCCCCCGTGTAGGTATAGTACACCGTGGGGATCGTCACCAGTCCTGCCAGCAGCCCCAGCGCCCTTGCCATCGGTACGCTGTTCTGGCGGCTGCCCCGCAGCGCCACGGCCTCCACCAGCGACCAGATCACCCACGGTGTTACCAGCAGCTTCATGTGCTCCCACGTGGACTCGTTCACCGCCGCAAACGCCCCCACAATGTCGCTGCGCCCCGTCCAGTCGTAGACAAAGTGCAGCAGATTCCCAAAGATCAGCGTGAGGAACAACCCCGCCAGCTCCCATTTCCGCCATCTTCTGTCGGCCATGTCATACCCTCCCATTCTTGTACGCATTTCAGGACTAGTGTACGCCGCCCGCTGGGAATTTATACCGAAGTTGTCCCAAGCGCTTGCGGAAAACAGAAAAATATGGTATAATATATAATAAACATTATGTAACATAGCGCAGAGTTTTTGAAAACTCTGCGCTCGTTTTTTTCGGGAAAGGGGAGAGCCATGAACTTCGATCTACGTATGGCGGTGCTTTCACAGGGCGGCGCCCTGTCCGCTGCCCAGCAGACCCAGGACGTCCTGTCCTGCAATGAGACCACCGCCGCCTACGGCCTGCAATTGACGCCCCAACAGGCCCGGGCACTGCTGGACACCCGTTCCGCCGCCCTGCGGAAAACAGGCCGGGTGGAGCTGGGCGGCAGCATTCTACAAAAGGTCGTCCTGACCTTCTGCGATTCGCCCTATCTGACGCAGGAGAGCTATGAGGAGACGCTGCACCAGCTGGTGGACGCCTTCTACCACTTCAAGAATGAGACGGAGGACAGGGTAGGGGACGATGCGCTGCTGCGGTACATGAAGCAGGCCTTTGACGGCCCGTGCCGCGGCTCGCTGGAGCTGCTGACCGGCACCGTCCTGCCGGACATGGCCCGGAAGCTGCGGGCAAAAGCCGTCCGCCCGCTGACAGAGGAGGGCCGCCATGACTGATCTGACCCGCCAACCCCTGATCGACCCGCTGGCGCTGGACGGGCGGGATTACTTCGTCACGCTGTTGGCGGAGGGCCGGCGCTGCGGCCTGCTGTCCGACCGCGATCTGAGCCGCCTGCAAGGGGAGAGCCTGACGCTGCTGGCGGAGCGGATGGACGCCTGGACCCGCGGCCAGAGTACCTCCCTCCCGGCGGAGCAGGCCCAGCATCTGCTGGAATCGGTGCTCTACACCGTCTCGCTGGAGCTGAAGGCCAGCCCCACCCCGGAGGAAGCGGCGGAGCGTCTGCGGCGCGAATCCCTGACTGCCCTGTACGAAGCGGGCCAGCGCCGCATCGCCCGTAAGCTGCAAGCCGCCCGCACCCTCCACCGCCAGCTGAAAAAGACGCTGTTTCCCACCTATAACGAGTTCTACCGGGCCACCCTGGCGGACGGCATCGACGGTTTTTTCCTGCTGTACCGCCCCGCCCTTGCCGCGCAGGAGATCCACATCACCGCCGACTATCTCCCCTTCTCCGGCCTGCCCCAAAAAGACGGCATCGAGTTCATGGAGGACTATCTCCGCGCCCTGTCTCATGAAAACCGTTTTCTCCGTTATTTTTCGCCGGAGACCGTCCACGCCCTCCTGCTGGGACTGGATGAAAACTACCCGCAGCTTCTTCTGAACCTGTATGCCCCCGTGCTGGCGGCGGCCCTTGCCTGCGTACTGACCCGGCAGAGCGTGGCCGCGCTGCGGTATGATTCGGAGCGTCTGGCCGCCCTGCTGACCGGCAGGAGCCGTCAGGAGACGGAAGCCCTGCTGCATCAGGCGGCGGAGGTGTTCATCCGCGGCGCGGACTGCCCGGAGGGCCTGTCCGCCTATCTCCGCCGCAGCGTTCCGGTGCTGGCGGGCGATGTGGCCCGCGCCGTATCGCTGGGCCATCCGGAGGCGGTGCTCCCGCTTCCCGTGGAGCTGTGACCCCTTGCATTTTTCGCCCAAAGTGGGTACAATAGCGGCAAAGAATCCGTAAAAGGAGCGTTTATCATGGCATTTCAAGGCTATACACAAGAGACGGTGGACTTCATGTGGGGCATCCGCTTCAATAACGAGCGGGGCTGGTTCCTGGAGCACAAGGACGACTATATCAATACCTTTCTCACCCCCACCAAGGAGCTGGGCGAGCAGGTCTATGACGCCGTTCACGCCCTGCTGCCGGACGAGCCGCTGATGCTGAAGGTCTCCCGCATCTACCGGGACGCCCGGCGGCTTTTTGGCCGGGGCCCCTATAAGGATCACCTGTGGTGGTGCATCCGCACCGGAGACAAGGACTGGACGGGCCGTCCCACCTTCTGGTTTGAGCTGGGCCCGGATTACTACAGCTTCGGCCTGGGCTTCTGGTCGCCTGCCGCCGCCCTGATGGAGACGTACCGCAAACAGATCGACGCCCACCCGGAGGAGCTTTCCAAGCTGGTGCGGCAGTTCAACAAGCAGTCGGTGTTCACGCTGGACGGCCCGGAGTACGCCCGCAGCAAGGGCCAGACCTCCGATCTCCTGCGCCCCTGGTATCAGAAGAAATCCCTCTCCCTCCGGTGGGAAGGCCCGCTGGACGAGCGTATTTTTACCCCCGCCTTGGCGGAGGATATCATCGCCGGGTTCAAGACACTGATCCCGTTCTACCACTACTTCAACAAGCTGGTGGCCCTGACGCCTACACAGGAGCGTAGGGGAAATGCGCAATAAGCGTTGTAGGGCGGGGTGACCACACCCCGCCGCACGCTGCGCAATGGATATAAAAAATGACCGGCTGGAAAGCCGGTCATTTTTGCGTTATTCCTTAGAAGTCGATGGTGCCGTTCAGCACCTTCAAATCATACGGTTCATACACCACCTTGCGGTAGGCGTCCACGTCCATCTTCACGCCTGTCCAGTCGCTGTGGATCTCGCCGTTCTGCTTGATGAGCACATCGTACAGAATGTCGTAGGTCACGCCGTCGTCACCCTTCTCCACAATGGTGGAGTAGGGCAGCGTCTTGTGGTACGTCAGGTGCAGACCCTTGTACTCGAAATGGAAGCCGTTGCGCATGCGGCAGCCGTCCAGCCCCTTATAGGTGAATAGCCGCCGCAGATCGTGCAAAATCTGGTCATGCTCTTCGTCATACAGGTTCTCCGGTGTGGTCTCGGTGTAGTCGTACCGGAACTGCACGGGGATGCCGTAGGGCAGGAAGCGCTCCACATAGGCGGGCAGCTTGTCGGCGGGATAGCGCTTGTACAGCACACAGTTGATGCGGGTGCGGCAGGCAATGCGACCCAGCACCTCATCAGGACTCTCCTCCACGTACTTCTGCAAATGGCGGGAGATGTTCATGCAGGTGATCTTGTCCTTGTTCCGCTCCGTAAAGGCCACCATCTCGTCCAGCGTGGTGTGCTCCTGCACCGGGAAGGTGGTGTTGATATACACCTTGTGGGTGGTGGGGATGGCATCCAGCATTTGCTGCAGCGCGTCCAGATCCGCCAGCGGCTCGCCGCCGGTGAACACAAAATCACACCGGGGCGTGATGGCGTCCAGTGTGCGGATGGAGTCGATGATCTTTTCCAGCGAAAAGCCGGTGCAGTCGGCATATTCCTGCTTATTGATACAGAAGGGGCAGTGGTTCTGGCAGTCATAGGGGACGAACACGGTGACTGTGGCGCCGCCTTCACGGGTCTTGTAAGGGTGAGTCATGTATGAGCAAAACCTTTCCGTGTGAATATTCTTCAATATTTTATACCGATGCGACAAGAAATGCAAGAAAAAAAGCAAAAAATCGGTTGTTTAGTTATTAACAAACCCGATTGCGTCTTTTTCGTTGACAGAAATGGCCCTTTGCGGTAAATTGTTGATAAAGGACAGGCGAAAGGAGCGGTCAGACATGAAGATCCGAAACGAATTGCTCTCTCAGGTGCGCAGCTACGCCGGCCATACGCCCCACGCGGCGGAGGACACGCTGGATTGCTCGCTGGGCGTGAATCCCTACGGCTTTCCGCCTGTGGTGAAGGAGGCCTTCGCCGCCTTTGACCCGGAGCGTTTCTATCACTATCCCCACTCCGACGCGCCCCGGAAGGCCATCGTGGACTACTGGGCGGACTACGCCTTCATCGAGCCGGAGAACATCGTCCTCACCGACGGCAGCGTGTCGGCCCTGTACCTGCTGTGCAACATTCTGGCCAAAAAGGGCGCGGAGGTGGTGGGCTTCCTGCCCACCTTTACCGATATGGTGGAGTATTCCCGCATGATGGCCATGCGATACGTGGGCATTCCCGCCCGCCGTGAGGAAAACTGGCGCATGGAGGTGACCGACCTGGTGGACGCCATCAGCGGCGATACCAGTCTGGTCTACATTGACCGGCCCAACAACCCCACCGGCCAGACCCTGACGCTGGCGGATATCAGCCGTGTGCTGGATAAGTGCGAGGAGCTGGGCGTTTACGCCATCGTGGACGAGGCCTACGGCGATTTTCTGCCCCGCGAGGAATCGGCGGTGACGCTGGGGCCCAAATACAAGAATATCATCATCGTCCGCACCTTCTCCAAAGGCTTCGGCCTTGCGGGACTGCGGGCGGGGTATATCATCACAGGGCAGGAGCTGATCCGCTATATCAGCAAGGTCTCCAACCCCTACATGATGAGCGAGCTGTCCCGTGAGCTGGCGGCCGCCGCCCTCAGCGACCGTACCTATGCCGACAGTCACGGCCCGGATTTCGCCGCCATGAAGCGCTCGCTGCGCGGTGTCTGCGGCAAGGAGCTGACCATGGCCGCCACCGATGACCGGGTGCCCATCTGCTTATTGCAGCACCGGAACCCCCGCGCCGACTTGCAGGAGCTGCTGATGGCGGAGGGCGTTCTCACCTGCTCCGGCGGCGAGTTTGAGCCGCTGGACCGCAGCAGCGTCCGGCTTCGGGTCCCCCGCGCCGAGGAGCTGGACAAGCTGCTCCGCGCCGTGGAAAAAGTCAATAATGGATGAAATGGGAGCACCCCCGGCGGCCATACCATGGCCGCCGGGGGTGGTGTTTGTTGGGTGGAGTTTCGTAGATGGATATCGGCGTTCTCGGCCCCCTCTGTGAGGGGGCTGGCGAGCGCAAGCGAGACTGGGGGAGAGAATTTAAGATTTTATTCTCTCCCTCCCTCGTCAGAGGGAGGCTTTGGCTCTACGCCACGCGGGAGGTCTCGCTGCTTTCCGCAGCGGCATCGCTGGCCTTTCCGCCCGACTTGTGATAATTGTGCATCACGATGCCCAACAAAATCAGCGCCGCGCCGATGACACCCTGCACCCCCAGGCGCTCCTTCAGGAAAACCGCGCTCAGCACCGCCGTGGACAGGGGATTGATGGCGCACATCTGGGCGGCCCGGTCGGCGGTGGTGTACCGCTGGGCCACCGGCTGGAACGAGAAGCCGAAGCAGGAGCACACCAGCGCCAGCGCCAGGATCACGCCCCACTCCGTGGCGTTTTGCGGCAGATGGGGCGTCTCCACCAGCAGCGAGCCGATGGCGGCGAACACGCCCAGAAAACCGATCTGGAACATGCCCAGCAGAATGGTGTCCCCCTGGTGGGAGAATTTGGCTGTCAGAATGATGCCTCCGGCGTACAGGCAGGCTTCCAGCATACAAAGGGCCTCGCCCAGCCCGAACCCGGACAGGCCGCTTTTCAGCGTCAGGAATCCCACGCCCGCCAGCGTCACCGCCGCGCACAGCAGCGTCCGGTGGTCCGGGGCCTTCCGGTGCAGCGCCGCCTCGAACAGCGGCACGATGACAATGGCCGTGTTCACCAGAAACGACACGTTGGACGCGGTGGTCATGGTTAGGGCGAACACCTCGCAGGTCATCACGGCGAAAAACACCCCGCCTAAAATCATGCCGTGGAGCAGGTCGGTTTTTGTGACGGTCCGCAGCTTCTTCCAGAAGATGACGCACAGTACCACGAAGGCCAGACAGAACCGCACCGCCAGCAGGTTCAGGGGACTCATGCTCTCCAGTCCCACCTTGGCGAACAGCAAAGACGTGCTTCTGGCGAAGATGACCCCCGCCAGCAGCCATTCCGCGGCTTTTTTGCTCATGGTAATTTCCTCCCGTTTCTCTCTATATAGGTCCCTCCCCGCGAAACGCGCCGCTGGGGCAAGGCTGCGCCTTGCCCCGAACGGCTTGGATGGGGGAGAGAAAACTCGTTACTTGGCGGTGGCTGCTTTCAGCTCCGTCCGGTCAGGACGGCCGTTGGTCACGCAGTTGACGGCCACCACGAACCCTGCGCCCGCCAGCATGGACAGGGCCAGCAGCGCCGTGCTGCTTCCCACGCAGCCCAGCCAGGCGAACACTACCACCAGAGCCAGGCACACCAGCGCGATGGTCACACAGACGTTTCCCACATTCTTTTTCATGGTCTTGTCCTCCTTTTTACATTTGGTGTTTGTTTTTCGTTACCTTTAGGTTGACTTCATCATAGCACGGCTTTATACTTGTGTAAAGCGATAGTATATCACACTTTCGTTGACAAAACTGCAATTAAGGCGCTCCCATAATGGGGAAAAACGTACCCCATAACCAGGGTTAATGTACCAATAAACGGCGATAAAGAGGTGGATGATGGATACAGAGAAATGCGCGGCGCTGCTGTGCGCTTTAGAGGAGGGGACGCTGGCCCGTGCGGCGGACAAGTTGGGGTATACCCCCTCTGGTATCAGCCGTATGGTGGCGGCGCTGGAGGAGGAACTGGGCTTTCCGCTGCTGCGGCGGGGGAGAAACGGCGTTTCCGCCACGGCGGAGTGCCAGGCGCTGCTGCCCGCCCTGCGGCAGATGGTCTATCAGGCGGAGAGCTGCCGCCAGACGGCGGCGGCCCTGCGGGGACTGGAGCAGGGCCGTGTCACCGTGGGGGCCAACTACCGCTTCTATGCCCGGCAGCTGGCCCATCTCATGGCCCGGTTCCGGGAAAAGCACCCCGGCATCCAGTTTCAGACCATCGAGGGCACCAGCACCGCGCTGGCGGAAGCCCTGCGGGAGCACCGGGCGGACCTGTGCGTCATCAGCCGCCGGGACGGCCCTCACCAGTGGCTGCCCCTGCGGCGGGACGAGATGATGGTGATGCTGTCGCCGGACCATCCGCTGGCAAAGGGAAAGGCCGTCCCCATCCGGCGGCTGGAGACGGAGAGCTATGTGGAGATATTCCCCGGCCGGGAGACGGACAACTCCCGCATTCTGGCGGAAAACGGCGTTCATCCCGGCAACCGCTTCGCCGGAGTGGAGGACGATTTTTCCGCCATGGCCATGGTGGAGGCGGGACTGGGCATCGCCCTGGTGAACGGGCTGATCGCCGGGACGCTGCTGGGCAATGTGGTGTTCCGGCCGCTGGACCCGCCCCAGTATGTGGAGATCGGCGTCGCCACCCCGCCGGAGGACACCATGTCCCCCGCCGCGCGGCGGTTTTTGCGGTTTGTGAGGGAGAATATGGAGGGGTGAAGGGGAGGTTTTCGCCCTCCGGGGCGACCTACTTTTGCCAATAGCGGCAAAAGTAGGCAAAAACGCCAGAAGGAACCTCCGGTTCCTTCACTTCCGGGCGCGCTATACGTGGTACAAAATTGTCATTGCATACCACACGTTCACAGAGAATTTCTTTTTTCGATTCGATAAAAGGATCGTCTCATCACCAGCGCCGCTGCCGCTGACTGGTGCGGAGAAGGTGTTTTTGCGTCTACCGTCCGGCGGGGTGTGGTCTCCCCGCCCTACGGCCAACCGCTGATAGAATTTCGTAGGGCGCGATGTTCACATCGCGCCGCCGTACAGCGCAACATCTCCTACCGTTGAGCTGCATCAGCGGCAGCGGCGCAAAACGGACAGACGATGCGTCATACGATACGAAATCATATATCCCCCGCGAACGCGTGGTAAACGGTCACAAATTTACAACGCAAAACAGCGCGGGCGGATTCTTAAACCGCAGGTTTAAGTGGTGTTTTTGCCTACTTTTGTCACCACGGACAAAAGTAGGTCGCCCCGGAGGGCGAAATACCTTTATCAAAACCAATATTTATACGAATCCCATTTGACAGCACGGCGCAAGATTGCTATACTGCAATATCATAAAAAATACCATTCTGCCGCCAAAACAGGCGGAAAGGGGGAACAATATGACCCATAAGGCTATTTTTCGCCAGCATTGGAGCGAGGCGTTCCGGGACGCCGCGTTCCGCGCACGGCTCCACGATGCGGACGTGGCGGAGCGTTGGGCGGAGGCGCGGTTCGCGGAGAGTTTTCTGCCGGTAAAGCAGCGGGTGGGCTGCGTCCGGCTCATCCAGACCGCCGCGGAGGCCATGGCGGACATTCCGGCCCCGGAGGGCGGCTGGGAGGACTATGTATTGAACAACGCCACGGCGCGGCTCTATCCCCAGCACCGCCGCCCGGCCACGGAGCAGCAGGAGGATTTCGCCCTGTGCGCCCTGCTGGCCATGCAGCTGCTGCTGGCGGAGGAGCGGCGGGCGCTGCCCTTCGACTGGCATATCGACTTCGCCTTCTGCACCGACGGAGAGGCGGCGGGCAGCCCCTTCTACCAGCGGTTTTTGCAGGTGTGGCGGCAGGACTTCGTCTATGAGCTGCTGCGCCTGGGCAGTGAGCTGACGCCCTTCAGCACCTTGCAGCACATCGCCATGGTCCACCACGTGGCCATGACGGCGGGACGGGCCCTGCGCCGCAGCGGCGGCGCGGTGGACCTGGCGCTGACCTCGGCGGCGGCGGCGGGACACGATATCGGCAAGTTCGGCTGTATGCCCGGCGAGCGGGTGCCCTATCTCCACTACTACTATACCGACCAGTGGCTGACCCGGTCGGGCCTGCCCCAGGTGGGGCAGGTGGCCGGCAACCACTCCACGTGGGACCTGGAGCTGGCCAACCTGTCGGTGGAGTCCATGCTGCTGATCTACGCCGACTTCCGCTCCAAGCAGCGGCGGGAGGCGGACGGCCGGGAGACGGCGGCGCTGTACTCCCTGAAGGACGCCTTTGACGTGATCCTCAGTAAGCTGGACAATGTGGACGAAGCCAAAAAGCGGCGGTATGAGTATGTGTACCGGAAGCTGCGGGACTTTGAGGAATATCTGATCGCCAACGGCGTGGACGTGACGCTGCGGGGCCGGAACACCGATCCCCTTCCCCAGCGGGACATCGCGCTGATGGGGCCGAAGGCGTACTACGGGGCCTTCTGCCGGATGGCGGTGGAGCACAACCTGAACATGATGCGCCGTCTCAGCCACGAGGGATTGTTCTCCGACCTGCTGGAGATGGCCCGCAGCGAGAAGGACTGGACCCGCGTCCGTACCTACCTGTGCGTGTTGGAGGACTACTTCACGTATCTCTCCGCCAACCAGAAGATACAGACGGTGTACTTCCTCTATGAGCTGCTGCTGCACCCGGAGGGAGACATCCGCCGTCAGGCGGCGGCGCTGATGGGCCGGGTGATGGCCAAATTCAGCCTGCGGTATAAGAAGGAGCTGCCCACATCGGCCCCCCAGGCGGCGGTGGAGCAGACCCAGTTCGCCCTGTGGTCCCAGTATCTGAATCTGCTGTTTTACCCTGACCACAAGCTGACGCCCCAGCAGACCAGCCACATCCGGTTCACCGCCAAGCTGGTGGTGTCCGCCACGCTGGAGAGCTGCGACCCCCAGGAGACGGGGCGGTTCCTGTCGGTGCTGCTGGCCCACTACCAGTCTCCCCAGGTGGAGGACGAGGGGGCGGCGCTGACGCTGACGGATACGCTGTGCTATCTGCCGCTGAAGCTGCTGACGGAGGAGCAGGCGGCCCAGGTGGCGGCCTTTGCCCTGGCCCAGTGCCACGGAAAGACGCCCTCCTTACAGGCGGCGGCGCTGCAATTCTTTTTCCGGGCCAGCCAGACCATGCCCTCCTCCCGGCCCCTGCGGGCCGCGCTGGAGCAGCTGCGGCGGGAGGAGATCGTGCTGCCGCTGCCGTCGCTGCGGTACCGGTACGCCCGCGTGTGCGGCGTTCCGGCGGAGGAGGCGGTGCGGGCCCTGTCCAACGACGAGGTGTCGGATATCCTGCTGGACAACCTGAAGACCGCCACGCCCTGGATGATCAAAGTGGTCAACGTGGAGCTTTTATCCCGGTACGCCGCCTGCGGTCTGGGCAGCGCCATGCAGATCGCCGCCCACTTCGCCAACCTGATCCGGGTCAGCGAGGCGGTGGTGGTCCGCCAGCGGGCGGGCCGCGCATTGCTGGGCATCGCGCCCCGGCTCACCAGCGAGCAGCGCAATGAGATCGCCGTGGAGCTGGCCAAGGCGCTGGAATCCGGCCACTATGAATTTTCCAAATATATCCCCCAGTATCTGGGGGCCTTCATGCTGTGGCTGCCGCCGGCGGAGCTGGACGAGGTCATCGACTATCTGGCGGGGCTTTTGAGCCATTCCGCCGACAGCGTAGCGGCGTCGGCCCTGGACGTGGTGGGCTTCGCGCTGGAGAACTACCGCACCTATCCCCAGCGGTTCCCGGAGGAGGAGACGGTGTGGGACGCACGGCGCCGCCGTCTGGCGGGGCTGCTGCTGAAGGGCATGGCCTCCTATCGCCAGGGCGTACAGCAGGAAGCCATGTACGTGCTGGGCGACACGCTGTTCTCCTCGCCCCGGTTCCCGGATGAGCGGAGGGCGTGGCTGTTTACCCTGTGCGCCCACAAGCTGCTGTTCCTGATCCATGAGAATCAGGGGGGAGGGCTGAACGACCTGTACTGCTCGGCGGCGCTGTACCGTATGTATCAGTTCATCGTCCGGTACGAGACGGACAACGGGCCCTTCCGGTTCACCCAGCGGCGGAAGGTGGCCTTCTTCCCCGGCACCTTCGACCCCTTTACCCTGTCCCACAAGGCGCTGGCCTGCACCATCCGGGACATGGGGTACGAGGTGTATCTGGCGGTGGACGAGTTCTCCTGGTCGAAAAAGACCCAGCCCAGCCTGATCCGGCGGCGGATCGCCTCCATGTCGGTTGCGGACGAGTTCCATGTGCATCTGTTCCCCTACAATATTCCCGTCAACATCGCCAACCCCGGCGACCTGCGGCGGCTGAAGGACATGTTCGCCGGGCGTGAGCTGTATCTTATCGTGGGCTCCGACGTGATCCACGGGGCGTCCTCCTACAAGGCGCCGCCCAGCCCCGATTCCGTCCACAGCATGAACCACATCGTGTTCCGCCGTGTCTCCGCCCTCCACGGGGAGGAGAAGGACATGGACGCCGATGTGGGCATGATCACCGGCAAGGTGGTGCAGCTGCAATTGCCCTCCCAGCTGGAGGATATCAGCTCCACCCGCATTCGCGAGAATATCGATATGAACCGGGATATCTCCCACCTGATCGACCCGGTGGTGCAGGAGTATATCTATCAGCGGGGCCTCTATCTGCGGGAGCCCCAGTATAAGCCATTGCTGTCCCCCGGTACGCTGCACTTTGCCGAGGCCGAGGGCGGCGACGCCCTGCTGACCCAGCTCCAACAGACGCTGGACATGCCACCAGCCGCCGCCGAGGGGGTGCGCCGCCGGGGCGAGCGGATCATGACGCTGCACAGGGGCAGCCAGCTGCTGGCGGCGGCGGCCTTTGACCAGCGGCGGACGCGGGAGCTGCTGACGCTGCTGGGAGACCCGGTACGGGTCAACGAGGTGCGCGGCGCCGCCTCCGGCAAGCTGCTGTGCATCACCGGCGTGTACGGCCGGGACGAGGAATCCATGCAGCTGCTGCTGACCCAGCTGTTCGCGCAGGCCATGGAGCAGGACTGCCTGTGGGCGCTGTTCGCGGCGCTGGACGCGCCGGCCGGTCCGGCGGCGGAGGACCTGCTGCGCCAGCAGGGCCTGCGGCCTCTGCGGCCCGGCGACCCCTCGCTGCTGCTGGCGGATATGAGCGCCCCGGTGGTGTTCCTGCAAAATGTGGAGACCGCCATCAAGCCGCCCTTCAGCGGCGACGAGACGGTGCTGTCCGCCATCCGGCAGGCACGGCGGCGGTTCAAGCTGGGGCTGGTGGCGCTGTATCCGGGACGGCTGATCTTTACCATTTCCTCCCAGCTGGTGCTGCACCGGCTGGTGGAGAAGATCACCGCCCTCAACGGCGTACCCATGACGCCCACCCAGCCCCGTGTGCTGGGGCCCTATATGTGCGTACCCTTCGGCAAGCTGCTGCGGCGGGCCGCCATCCCCAACACCGTCACCAAGACCATCCACACCGACAAGGTGTTCGCCGCCGACCGGCGCACCCAGCATATCGCGGCCTTCCCCGGCTACGCGCCGCTGGCCGACCAGATGCGGGTGGTCCACTCCTTCCGGCGTCCGGTGATCCTGGTGGATGACCAGCTCCACACGGGGCGGCGCATCGGCGTACTGGACCCCCTGGCACGGGAGCAGCAGGTGGACATCAAGGAGGTGCTGGTGGGAATTCTCTCCGGCCAGGGCCGGGACCTGGCCCAGCAGCTGGGCCGTGACGTGGACTATGTGTATTTTGTCCCCAATCTGCGGGCATGGTATGTGGAGTCCACCCTGTATCCCTTTATCGGCGGCGACACGGTGGAGCACGCGGACATGGAGCGCTCAGGCTTACAGCCGTCGGTGAACCTGATCCTGCCCTACGTCTATCCGGAGCATCTGCGCCAGTGCGGCGCGGACGCCGCCTATACCTTCTCCCGCACCTGCATCGAGAATACCCTGTATATCATCGAGGCGCTGGAAACCGCCTATCGCCGGGTCTACGCCCGCAACCTGACGCTGCGGCGGCTCAGCGAGGCGGTGGTGCTGCCGCTGTGCCCCGACAAGGGACGCATGAGCTACAATCCCGACGGCGCGGTGTCCGATTACCTGCGGGACGATCTGGAGACGCTGCGGCGGCTAGAAAATCTATTCCGCTGAAAAGAGGGATGACGATGTATCAATATGAAGAAAACGGACAGTATTTCGTGTCCTGTGAGCCCCTGCCCCTGGCGGCGGCGGAGTGGGCGGCGGGACAGCCGGTCTTTCTCTTCCGCCGCGGCGCGGAGAGCGGACGGGCGGCCTTTTCCGCCGCGGCTCTTTCCCAGCTGACGGCGGCGGAGGAGGACGTGTCCTGGCTGGACAGCCGCCGCATCGCCGTGACCCAGGCCCCGCCCATTGAGGCGGCGGAGTGGGTGGCCAACGGCCTGCGGGCGGTGAACTTCGACCATCCCCGCTGGCGGGAGATGGCGGCGTGGCAGCCTGTACCGGGCAAGAAGCGCGTCCACATTCTGGCCATCGGTGACGTGGGCAGCACCATCGCCATGGGGCTGAAGCTGCTGGGCGGCGACACGGTGTCGGCCATCGGCATCTGCGATATCAACGAGGCCGCCACAAAGCGCTGGGAATTCGAGCTGAATCAGGTGACGCTGCCGTGGCGGTATGACGCCATGCCGCCTGTGGAGATCGTGCCCCAGGAGCGGCTTTTCGACTGCGACGCGTTCCTGTTCGTGGCGTCCAAGGGCATCCCCGCCGTGGGCAGCGGCGTGAAGGACGTGCGCATGGCCCAGTTCGAGGCCAACCGGGGACTGGTGGAGCTGTACGCCCGCAAGGCGCGGGAGGCCCGGTTCCGGGGGCTGTTCTGCGTGATCTCCGACCCGGTGGACCCCCTGTCCCGCGCGGCGCTGCTGGCCTCCAACCGGGACGAAAACGGCGTATACGACGGCCTGGGCCTGCTGCCCCAGCAGGTGCAGGGCTACGGCCTTGGCGTGATGAACGCCCGCGCCGCCTACTACGCCAAGCAGGATGAACGGTTCGCCGCCTTTCTGACGGAGGGACGGGCCTTCGGCCCCCACGGCAGCGGCCTTGTCATCGCCAACTCCATCGAGCGCTACGACGATGCCCTGTCCCGTGAGCTGACGGAGCTGGCGCTGACCGCCAACCTGAAAATGCGGGAACTGGGCTTCAAGCCCTATGTGGCCCCGGCGCTGTCCTCGGCGGCCATCAGCGTACTGCTGACGCTGCGGGGCGAGTGGCACTACGGCAGCGTGTGTCTGGGGGACGTCTTTATGGGCGTGAAGAACCGCTATACCCCCACGGGGCTGGAAACGGAGGATATCCCGCTGCCGGACGAGCTGTTTGCCCGCCTGACGGAGACACAGGACATTCTGCGGAAGATCATTTGAGAAGGAGGCGGAGGGATTGGAACCTCTGGTGGTCATCTGTCCTCAGGTTGAGGAAAACTCCCGGTTGTCGGCGGTGCTGGCCCACGCGCTGGAGGGCCGCCCCCACGTGAAGCTTCAGCGGCCGGACGAACTGCGGCCTATGGAGGGGCGGCGGGTGCTGTTCGCCATTTCGCTGCTGCACGGCGGCGTGAATCTGGGCTGGTGCGCCATGCTGTCCGCCATCCGGCAGGACAAGCGGTTTTTCGAGGGCTGCTGCGGCGCGGTGCTGGTGGACGGCGACGGCGAGCTGTACACCAAGTCTGCCGCGCGGGAGATCGTGTTCGCCGCCAATCAGGCGGGCTGCGCCTTTATGGGCGCGCCGCTGGTGGAGGCCACCGGCTCGCTGGAGAATTTCCACATCCGGGCCATGCTGCGGCACACGGACTATCTGGGCGCGTACACCTCCTGCGCCCGCGAACTGGTGGACCGGCTGCTGGCGGACACGCCGCCGGTGCGGCAGCGCCCTCAGCTGATGGTGCTCCACGCCTCCAACCGCAAGACCTCCAACACCATTGCATTGTGGGAGCGGATGGCCCCCCGGCTTCAGGGCCGTGTGGACGCCCAGGTGGTGAGCCTGCGGAACGGCACCGTGGCCGACTGCAACGGCTGCGAGTTTCGCACCTGCCTGCACTTCGGCGAGGAGGGGCGGTGCTTCTACGGCGGCGTCATCGTGGACGAGGTATACCCCGCCATTGGCCACGCCGACGGTGTGCTGTGGCTGTGCCCCAACTATAACGACGCCCTGGCCGCCAACCTGACGGCCTGCATCAACCGGCTGACGGCGCTGTTCCGCACCACGCCCTTCTACGACAAGGATCTGTACGCCATCATCGTGTCCGGCTACTCCGGCGGCGACATCGTGGCCCAGCAGCTGATCTCGGCCCTGTGCATGAACAAGGCCTTCCGCCTGCCGCCCCGGTTCTGTATGCTGGAGACCGCCAACGACGCCGGCGCGGCGGTGAAGCTGCCGGGCATCGACCAGCGGCTGACAGCGTTCGCGGATCATATACTTGTGTAAAAAGCACCGGCTGCGTACCACGGTACGCAGCCGGTGTTCGTCATATGTGGGGAAAAGCCTCGCAGAGTTCGCGTCCGCAGACGCGAAAAATTCAAATCATTTTTCTGACGTCGGGCGTTAAGAAAACATGCCGGCGGCATGTTTTTAGCCTCCGATCTCGGCGGCTATGCCGCCGTAGCATCCGCCAAAATCTGCAACGCATCTTTGTCGCGCAGTCGGCCGCAACCCCCTTTGGCAATGAAATCGGAGATTTCATGCCAGTTCATTTCTCCAGTGCCGCCGCCACGAAGCCCTTAAACAGCGGGTGCGGGCGGTCGGGGCGGCTCTTGAACTCCGGGTGGAACTGGACGCCCACGAACCACGGGTGGGCGGGGTTTTCCACGATCTCCACCAGCCGCCCGTCGGGGGAAGTCCCCGTGGGAACCAGTCCGGCGGCGGTGATGCGCTCCCGGAAGTCGTTGTTGAACTCGTAGCGGTGGCGGTGACGCTCGCTGATCTCGCTCTGACCGTACAGAGCGCGGGCGCGGCTGTCCGCCGCCAGCACACAGGGATACTGGCCCAGCCGCATGGTGCCGCCCTTGGCGGCCACGCCTACCTGATCCGGCATCAGGTCGATGACGGGATGGGCGGTCTGGGGGGCCATCTCCGTGGAGTGGGCGTCGGCCCAGCCCAGCACGTGGCGGGCAAACTCGATGACGGCGATCTGCATACCCAGGCAAATGCCCAGATAGGGAACGTTGTTCTCGCGGGCGTACCGGGCGGCGGCGATCATACCCTCAATGCCCCGGTCGCCGAAGCCGCCGGGCACCAGAATACCGCTGCACCCGGAGAGCACCTGCGCCGCGTTTTCCTCCGTGACGGTCTCCGAGTCCACCCACTTGATGTGGACCACCGCGCCGCAGGCCGTTCCCGCATGGAACAGGGACTCCTCCACGCTGAGATAGGCATCGTGGAGCTGCACGTACTTGCCCACCAGGGCGATGGTGACCTCCCGGCTGGCGTTCTTGATATCGCTGACCATGGCGGCCCAGTGGGTCATGTCCGCCGCCGGGCGGGAAAGGCCCAGCTTGCGGCACACGATCTCGTCCAGGCCCTCCTTCTGCAGCAGCAGCGGCACCTCGTACAGCGTGTCCGCCGTGGTGTTCTGGATCACGCAATCCTCGGAGATGTTGCAGAACAGGGCGATCTTCTTCCGCATATCCGCCGGAATGGGCACGTCGCTGCGGCACACCAGCACGTCCGGCTGGATGCCCAGGCTCAGCAGCTCCTTGACAGAGTGCTGGGTGGGCTTGCTTTTCAGCTCGCCGCTGCCGGGGATTTGGACAATGAGGGGTACGTGGATGTACACCACGTTCTCCCGGCCCTTTTCCACCGCCACCTGCCGGATGGCCTCCAGAAAGGGCTGGCTCTCGATATCGCCCACCGTGCCGCCGATCTCGCAGATCAGCACATCCACATCCTCCTGCTCCATGGCGTAGACATGGCTTTTGATCTCGTCGGTGACGTGGGGGATGATCTGCACCGTGCCGCCCAGGAAAGCGCCCTGACGCTCCCGGTTGAGAAGATCCCAGTACACCCGGCCGGAGGACACAGAGCAGCGGCCCGTCAGGCTCTCGTCCACGAACCGCTCGTAGTGGCCCAGGTCAAGGTCGGTCTCCGCGCCGTCGTCGGTGACGAACACCTCGCCGTGCTGATAGGGGCTCATAGTTCCGGGGTCGACGTTCAGATAGGGGTCGAATTTCTGGTTCCGCACCCGCAGACCCCGCTGCTTCAAAAGACGGCCCAGCGACGCCGCACAGATGCCCTTTCCCAGTCCGGACACCACGCCGCCGGTGACAAATACATACTTCATACGCTGTTCCCTGTTCCCTTCCGCGCCGCTTTCCCCCAGCGGAAAGTCCGGCGCTCACAAAAATATGCTACATTGTAGTCGTATGATTTTCCGTCGTCAAGACGTAAATATCCCAAAATACGGCGGGGAAAAGTACCGGTTTTCCCGCCATCCGCCGAAATTGAAAAAGTAGGGGAAAAGGCCTTGCATTCCGCGCGGCACGGTGCTAAACTATACAATACGCCACTCTGTTTTTCGGGGTGGCCATAAAACAGTTCATGGAGCGTATCGGTGCCGGTACGCTCCATTTTTCATGCTATGTAACGGGAGACAGATTCTTGGCTCTCCCTTTGGGAGAGCTGTCACCGCAGGTGACTGAGAGGGGCTTGCAGCGTCTTTTGAACGATAAGAGCAAATCGAGAACATTCATTGTTTTCCCTCTCCGTCCTCGCTATGCTCGGCCACCTCTCCCAGAGGGAGAGGCAAGGACAGACAGAATCGCCCGCCCCTACAAATACTCATCGCACCCCGCCCCACAGATAAACCCCCGGCTGCGTCCCGTGGTACGCAGCCGGGGGTTTATGTATCGAGAAACGTTTATCGCGTTACTTGCGATTGTTGTAGGCCTCGATGCCCAGACGCAGCAGATCCATGGCCCGCTCCAACGCCTCCTGCTTCAGCACGTAGGCAATGCGGATCTCGTTCTTGCCCTTGCCAGGAGTGGCGTAGAAAGGCTCGCCGGGAGCGAACATGACAGTGTCGCCGTGGTCGTCGAACTCCTCCAGCAGGAACATCTGGAACTTGTCGGCGTCGTCCACCGGCAGGGCGGCCATCACGTAGAAGGCGCCGCGGGGACACTCGCACACCACGCCGGGGATCTCTTTCAGCTTGCGCATGACGGTATCGCGGCGCAGCTTGTACTCGTCGCGGACGGCGGCGAAGTACTCGGGGCCGACGGTGTACAGCGCGGCGGACGCGATCTGATCCAGCGTGGGGACGGACAGACGGCACTGGGCGTACTTCATGGCCTGCGCCATCAGCTCCTTATTGCGGGAGATCATGCAGCCGATACGTGCGCCGCAGGCGGAGAACCGCTTGGACACGGTGTCGATGACGATGACGTTGTCGGCAGCATCGTCAAACTGGCCCATGGACTGCAGCGGCTCGCCGGCATAGACGAACTCACGGTAGGCCTCGTCGCCGATGATGAACAGGTCGTGCTCCTTGGCGATATCCACCATCATGCGCATCTCCTCGGGGGTCAGCACGGCGCCGGTGGGGTTGCCGGGGTTGGTGACCATGATGGCGCGGGTATGCTCGTTGATCTCCGCCTCCACCTTGGCCCGGTCGGCGTAGTGATAGCCGTCATGGGGAGAGGTGGGAATGGGATGAATGGTAGCGCCGCAGGTATAGGCCATGGTGTAGTAGTTGGGATAGAAGGGCTCGGGGATCAGGATCTCGTCGCCGTCGTCCAGAATGCAGTTCATGGTGATCTGCAAAGCCTCGCTGCCGCCGTTGGTGATGAGAATGTCGCCCTTTTCAAAGTGCATGCCCAGGTCGTCGTAATATTTCTGGATGGCGTCGATCAGCACGGGGATACCGGGAGAGGGCGCGTACTCCAACACAGGCAGGTCAAAGTGACGCACGGCCTCGAAGTAAGCCTTGGGGGTCTCGATATCCGGCTGGCCGATATTCAGATGGTAGATCTTCTTGCCTTTTGCTTCTGCCGCCACGGCATAAGGATGAAACTTACGCATGGGGGACAGGCCGCATTTCAGAACCTTACTGGAAAACTTCATGATGATCCTCCTCTTATGATTTGACGGCAGGGACCCTCCGTCGCCTGCGCTTTGTACCAACATAGTAGCCTATTTTCCCCGAAACGTCAAGAAAAAATGAAAAGGAACGGTCATGAGGAAATGACCGTTCCTTTTATAGTAATACTGTCAGCGCTCCTGCGCTGCCGCACAAAAAGCCTCGCAGAGTTCGCGGCGCGGACGCCGCGAAAAAATCAAATCATTTTTCCGGCGTCGGCACGTTAAGAAAATATGCCAGTGGCATATTTTTAGTACCGATCTCAGCGGCTATGCCGCTGTGAGCTTGTCGAAAAACCCATTCCTGTCATTCCGAGGAGCGAAGCGACGTGGGAATACGTAATCCTAATGCTGCAAATTTACATAAACAAAGCAGAAATCGCATGTTTTTGGAACGGATTGCCACGCCAGTCTGCGGACTGGCTCGCAATGACAGACTTTTTTGACAGTCTGGCTGTAGCATCTGCACTGTCATTAAAGGCGCGCAGCCGACCGCAGCCTGATTGGTGCAAAATCGCAAGATTTTGCACCAGAGCGAAGCTCAGTTCATCTGCTTCCGGCGGCTCAGGTTCACGGTGCCGTCGGTCATGGAGTTCAGGGAATCCAGGCTCTTGCCGGTGCCCTCGGCCACGCAGGAGATGGCGTCGTCGGCCACCATAGTGTGGATGCCGGTGCGGGCGGTGATGAGTTTGTCGAAGCCGTCCACCAGACTGCCGCCGCCGGTCATGACGATGCCGTTGTCGGAGATATCCGCCACCAGCTCGGGCGGGGTGCGCTCCAGTACGCCGTGAACGGCCTCCAGAACGCGCTCCACCGGCTCCTCAAAGGCCTCCAGCATTTCGGTGGAGGAAATGGTCAGCGTCTTGGGCAGGCCGGTCAGCAGGCAGCGGCCCTTCACGTCGATGGAGGTCTCCTCCTCCTTGGGGAACACGCAACCGATGCGCATCTTCATCATTTCGGCGGTACGCTCGCCCACCAGCACGTTGTGCTTGCGGCGCATATACTTGACGATAGACTCGTTGAACTGGTCGCCCGCCACCTTGATGGAGGCGCTTTCCACCACGCCGCTGAGGGAAATAACGGCGATATCGGTGGTGCCGCCGCCGATGTCCACCACCATGTGGCCGTCGGGCTTGGCAATGTCGATGCCCGCGCCGATAGCGGCGGCCACAGGCTCCTCAATCAGATACACGCGGCGCGCACCGGCCTGAATACCGGCGTCCACCACGGCGCGCTCCTCTACCTCGGTGATGCCGGAGGGCACGCAGATGATGACACGGGGCTTGAACAGCTGGAAGCCGCCGGTGACCTTGTGGATGAACTCCTTCAGCATCCGCTCGGTCATGTCGTAGTCGGAAATCACGCCCTCACGCAGAGGACGGATGGCCACGATGTTGCCGGGGGTACGGCCCAGCATGGCCTGCGCCTCGGCGCCTACCTTAAGCAGACGGCCGGTATTTTTGTCGATGGCCACCACCGACGGCTCGTTGAGCACAACGCCCTTACCCTTGATATATACCAGAACAGAAGCGGTACCCAGATCGATACCGATATCTTTTGCCAAAGAACACATAAGCTGCACCTCATTATTGTATTTGTTATCCTGTGCGGCAATAAGCCGAATTTTATCCAATTAAGTATTATACTGACAGCTTTTGCATTTTGCAAGAGTAAGTTGCAAATGTTCACAGATTTGTTAAAAGCGTGACGGAATACGGGCATTCACGCGGCGATGAACCTCCGGGACATATTCGTAGGGGAGGGGCTCTGCCCTCCCGCCCGGCGGACGCGGTATGTCCGTTGCACGGCGGGCGGGGTAGAACCCCGCCCCTACACACGCTTACCACAGATGCGGCACATCGCCATGTTAATAATGCTGTAGGGCGGGGTGACCACACCCCGCCGCGTTGGTACACTGTGCGTATCGTGCGGCGGCATGTGGTCATGCCGCCCTACGAATCATGGCAAGGGTGTCTATGCTTATCCTACTATACCCCAAAAACTACCGTTTTACTCCCGCACCATGGCCAATGTCAGACACATCACGTCCGCCGCGCCCGAGGCCTTCAATACACGGGCGCACTCAGCCAGCGTGGCGCCGGTGGTGCAGATGTCGTCCACCAGCAGCAGACGCTTTCCGGCGAACCGCTCCGGCGACACGGCTTCGTAGGCGCCTAGCACGTTGGCCCGGCGCTCCGCCGGGTCGTCGATACCGGACTGGGCCGGGTTGTCCGCCACCTTGCGCAGGGTCTCCAGCGGGGCCACGTGCCAGTCCACGCACAGGCTGGCGGTGAGATACCGGGCCTGGTCAAAGCCCCGCTTTTTCAGCCGCCGCTTGCTGACCGGCACCCAGGTCACGGCGTCGAACTCGCCGCTGTACCGTTCCGCCGCCGTCTCGGCCATCATGCGGCCGAAGCAGTCCAGTCCGCCCAGCTTGCCATGAAATTTATAATCCAGGATGGCCTTGCGCACGGCGTCCTCGTAGTACAGCGGCGCGGCGCAGCGGCCGAAATCCGCCCCCTGGCGGATTTTTTCACACCGGGGCAGGCTCTTGGCGCATTGATCGCACAGCAGGGCCTTTCCGGCGGGCCTGCCGCAGAAGGGGCATTTTCGGGGAAAGAAGAAATTCAGAAGACTGTCGTTGATCCTGTTCAGTTCGTCATTGAAGCCCATGGGAAGCCTCCTCTCGCAGTCTGCGGCGCAGGCCGCTGTAACGGCGCTGCTGCTTGTCGTTGGCCGCCATCTGGCCGGGGGCCACGTCGTCGCCCACCAGCACCAGCAGCTCGCGGGCGCGGGTGATGGCGGTATACAGTACGCCCCGCACCATCAGCGCCGGGGCCACCGGGGCCGACACCAGCACCACGCAGCGGTATTCGCTGCCCTGTGCCTTATGTACCGTCATGGCGTAGGCCATGTCCAGCTGGTTCAGCAGGTCCGCGGTGTAGACGCAGGTGCGGTCGTCAAACTGGATGGTGATCAGCTCGCCGGAGGGGTCGATCTCCCGGATGACGCCTACGTCGCCATTGAAGATACCGGCGCCCATGGACCCGTCGTCCTTCTCCCACACCACGTCGTAGTTGTTGCGGGTCTGCATGACCCGGTCGCCCTCCCGGAACACCATGTCGCCCCAGGGCTTCTGGTGCTTTCCGTCGGCGGGGGGATTCAGGGCCGATTGCAGGGCCCGGTTCAGGTTCACCGTGCCGCACACGCCCTTGCGGGTGGGGGAGAGCACCTGTATCTGCTCGGCGGGGATGCCCATATTGTCCGGCAGCCGCTGGCTGCACAGCTCCACCACCGTCTGCACCAGGCGGTCCGGGGCCCGGCGGCAGAGGAAGAAGAAATCGTTCTGGGTGTTTTTCAGCTCTGGGGACAGGCCGTGGTTCACGGCGTGGGCGTTGCGGATGATGGCGCTCTTCTCCGCCTGACGGAACACCTCCGTCAGGGATACGGCGGGGATCACGCCGCTGCGCAGCAGGTCGCCCAGCACGTTGCCCGCCCCCACCGAGGGCAGCTGGTCCGGGTCGCCCACCATCACCAGGCGGCAGCCGGGCCGCATGGCCCGCAGCAGCGACGCCATCAGCTCCAGGTCCACCATGCTCATCTCGTCTACGATGACGGCGTCGGCCTCCAGGGGCTCTTTTTCGTTTTTGCGGAAGGTCACCTCGCCGGTCAGCTCGTTCCAGCTCATGCCCAGGGCGCGGTGGACGGTCTGGGCCTCCTTGCCGCACAGCTGGCTCATGCGCTGGGCGGCCCGGCCCGTGGGGGCCAGCAGCACCGTGTTCAGGCCCATGCGGTCAAAGAGCGTCACGATGCCCCGGACGGAGGTGGTCTTACCGGTGCCGGGGCCGCCGGTCAGCAGCAGGACGCCCCGCTCCGCCGCCAGGGCCACGGCCCGGCGCTGCTCCGGCGCGTAGGCGATGCCCTGCTGCTTCTCGATATCGGCGATGATCTTGTCCACATTCCGGCCGCAGTCCCAGTCGTCGCCGCAGGCGGCGGCCAGCCGCTTGGCCACGTAGACCTCCGCCTCGTACATCCGCCGCAGGTAGCAGCCCTCCACATTGGCGATGGGCCTGCATACCACGGCATGGCGCTCACACAGGTCGTCCAGGGCTTTTTCCGCGGCCTCTCCGGTGACGCCGATGAGCTCCATGGTGGCGGCCAGCAGCTTGGGCCGGGGCAGAAACACATGGCCGTTGGACAGGTTGTGGTTCAGCTCGTACAGGACCGCCGCCTCCACCCGGCAGGGGGAATCGCCGTCAAAGCCCATGGCCAGGGCGATCTCGTCGGCAGCGGCGAAATCCACGCCGCAGCGCTCGCCGGTGAGGAGATAGGGGTTGTCCTTCAGCTTTTCCAGCGTCTCGTCGCCATAGGCGCGCAGGAGGCCCATAGCCAGCGTCACCGGCAGGTCGTAGCGGCTGAGGAACTCCATCACCCGCCGCAGACCCGTCAGGCTGCGGAAGGCGGCGGATATCTCCATGGCCTTCTTGGCGGTGACGCCCTTGATGGCGGAGAGCTTTTCCGGTTCCTCCTCAATGATGCGGAGGGTGTCCGCGCCGAACTTGTCCACCAGGCGGGTGGCGGTGGCGGGGCCGACGCCCTTCAGTACGCCGGAGGCCAGATAGCACACGATGCCCTCCTCGTCCTGGGGCATACGGCGCTCTACCAGCTCGGCGGTCATCTGTACGCCGTAGGTGGGGTGGTTGACCCACACGCCGGTGACGGTCATGCTCTCGCCGGCGGCGGCAAAGGGGATGCAGCCCACCACCGTTGCCACCTCGCCCTGATCGGTCAGCAGAGACAGCACCGTATAGCCGTTTTCCTCGTTCTGGAACACCACGTTTTCCACGGTGCCCTCAATGGTGGTCCGTTCTCCCATGGGTCTCCCCCCGTTTCTTTAGTGTAATGTTGGGATCGTGCGCGGCGGCGTATGCCGCCCGCTCCAGTCCTAGGCCGGAAAGCCCCTCGTCCACCAAGACGACGGACAGGCCCGCCAGCCGCCGCAGCAGGGGTTCCAGGCCGTCGGCGTCGCCGGACAGAGGCACCAGAACAGGCACAGGCGCGGCCTTTCTGGGGTACATGATCCAGTCGAACAGCACCCATAAGACCGCCGCGATGCCGATGGCCTCCAAAAACGCGGCCACGCCCTCCCAAAAAAGCGCCATATCATCCCCTCCCCAGCTATCCTATGCGGGGAAGGGGCGGATGTGTGCCTTACCGCTTCAGCATTTTCATGAGATATTGTCCCGTGTAGGATTCCGGCACTGCCGCCACCTGCTCCGGCGTTCCGGTGGCCACCACCGTGCCGCCGCCGATGCCGCCCTCCGGGCCGAGATCGATGAGGTAGTCGGCGCATTTGATCACGTCCAGATTGTGCTCGATCACCAGCACGGTGTTGCCCGCCTCCACCAGCCGCTGCAAGACTGCCAGCAGCTTCTTCACGTCGTCGGCGTGAAGGCCGGTGGTGGGCTCGTCCAGAATATAGATGGTGCGGCCGGTGGAGCGCTTGGAGAGCTCCGTGGCCAGCTTGACGCGCTGGGCCTCGCCGCCGGACAGGGTGGTGGAGGACTGGCCCAGCTTTACGTAGCCTAGTCCCACGTCCTGTAAGGTTTGCAGCCGGGCGGCGATCTTGGGCAGGGCGGAGAAAAAGGGGACGGCCTCGTCCACCGTCATCTCCAGCACGTCGGCAATGGACTTGCCCTTGTAGCGCACCTCCAGCGTCTCCCGGTTGTAGCGCTTGCCGTGGCACACCTCGCAGGGGACGTACACGTCCGCCAGGAAGTGCATTTCGATCTTCAATACACCGTCGCCGCAGCAGGCCTCGCACCGGCCGCCCTTGGTGTTGAAGGAGAACCGGCCGGGGCCGTAGCCCCTGGCCTTGGCGTCAGGCAGGGAAGCGAACAGGTCGCGGATATCGTTGAAAAGGTTGGTGTATGTGGCGGGGTTGGAGCGGGGCGTTCTGCCGATGGGACTCTGGTCGATGTTGATGACCTTGTCCAGATGCTCCTCGCCCTCCATGGCGTCGTGCCTGCCGGGGTGAGCCTTCATGCGGTTCAGGTCGGCCCCCAGCCGCTTGAAGATGATCTCGTTGACCAGGGAGCTCTTGCCGCTGCCGGACACGCCGGTGACACAGGTCAGCGTACCCAGCGGCACAGAGACATCGATATTCTTCAGGTTGTTTTCCTTCGCGCCCCGCACCGTCAGCCATTTGCCGTTGCCGGGGCGGCGGTGGGCGGGCACCTCAATGCGCTTCTTGCCGCTGAGGTACTGACCCGTCAGACTGTTGGAATCGGCCATCACCTGCTGCGGCGTTCCGGCGGACACCACCTGTCCGCCCAGCGCACCTGCGCCGGGGCCGATGTCGATGAGCCAGTCGGCGGAGCGCATGGTGTCCTCGTCGTGCTCCACCACGATCAGGGTGTTGCCCAGATCACGGAGCCGCCGCAGGGTATCCAGCAGCTTGTCGTTGTCCCGCTGGTGCAGGCCGATGGAGGGCTCGTCCAGAATATACAGCACCCCCATCAGGCTGCTGCCGATCTGGGTAGCCAGACGGATACGCTGGCTTTCGCCGCCGGACAGGGTGCCGGAGGAGCGGCTGAGGGTCAGGTAGCTGAGTCCCACTGACTGCAAAAACCGCAGCCGGGAGCCGATCTCCTTCAGAATCTGGGCGGCGATCATCTGCTGATTGCCCGTCAGGGTCAGGCTGTCAAAAAACGCGATCTCGTCGTCCACCGGCATGGCGGTGGCGTCGTGGATGGACAGGCCGCCCACGGTGACGGCCAGGGCTTCCGGCCGCAGCCGCTTGCCCTGACAGGTGGGACAGGGGCAGGCGGTCATGAAGGATTCGATCTCCTTCTTGCTGGCGTCGGACTGGGTCTCCACATACCGGCGCTCCAGATTGTTGGCGATGCCCTCGAAGGCCTGATGCAGCGTTCCCTTGCCGCGGGGCTGGTCGTATTCCAGCGTCAGCTTTTCACCCTTTGTGCCGTAGAGGATGATATCTTTCACCTCGCGGGACAGCTGGGCGTAGGGGGTGCGGAGGGAGAAATTGTAGCGCTTGCTGAGGGCGTCGAAGTACATGCGGGAGATGCCGTCGGAGCGGATGGAGTTCCAGCCGGTGGCCACCACCGCGCCGTCCAGAATGGACTTGCTCTCGTCGGGGATCACCAGTGTGGGATCGACCTTCAGCTGCATGCCAAGGCCGGTGCAGGTGGGGCAGGCGCCGAAGGGACTGTTGAAGGAGAACAGGCGGGGCGCCAGCTCCTCGATGGACACGCCGCAGTCCTCGCAGGCGTAATTCTGGGAGAAGCTGAGGTCCTGGCCCTCCCGCAGCAGATTTACGGTCACCAGGCCGCCGGACAGGTTGGAGGCGGTCTCCACACTGTCGGTCAGGCGGGTGGCGATATCGGGGCGGACGATCAGGCGGTCCACCACAATGTCGATTTGATGCTTGAAGGTCTTGGAGAGCTTGATCTCCTCGTCCAGCTCGTGCATTTCGCCGTCGATACGGGCGCGGACATAGCCGGAGCGCCGGGCGTCCTCCAGCACCTTGGTGTGTTCTCCCTTGCGGCCCCGGACCACCGGGGACATCACCTGGATGCGGGTGCCCTCCGGCAGCGCCATGATCTGGTCGATGATCTGGTCGATGGTCTGCTGGCGGATCTCCTTGCCGCACTTGGGGCAGTGAGGTACGCCTACCCGCGCCCAGAGAAGGCGCATATAGTCGTATATCTCCGTCACCGTGCCCACGGTGGAGCGGGGGTTCTTGCTGGTGGTTTTCTGGTCGATGGAGATGGCGGGAGACAGGCCGTCGATATAGTCCACGTCGGGCTTGTCCATCTGCCCCAGAAACATCCGGGCGTAGGAGGACAGGCTCTCCACATACCGGCGCTGACCCTCGGCGTAAATGGTGTCGAAGGCCAGAGAGCTCTTGCCGCTGCCGGAGAGGCCCGTCAGCACCACCAGCTTGTCGCGGGGAATGGTCACGTCGATGTTCTTCAGGTTATTCTCCCGCGCGCCTTTGATGAAAATTTCCTTTTGCATGGTATTCCTCGATTCTGCATCAATTTGTTGCAGATAAGTCTAATTAAATCAATTTTTAATGTCAATGGGTGATTAAAATATTTCGCTCTCCGGAGCGAGAACGGCCTCCGGCGGCCCACTTTTCCCACTAGCTGGAAAAGTGGGCAAAAGAGCCAGCAGGAACCAAGGTTCCTGCACCTCCTTGCGCGCTATGCATTGTACAAATCGAAACTGCCTGCCGCACGTTCACAGAAAATTTCCTGTTTCATTTCGTCATCAAATCGTCTCTGCTCCTGCGCCGCTGCCGCTGATGCTCTCAACGGTAGATCACAGCGCGTTGTATGGCGGCGGGGTGAGGACACCCCGCCCTACGCAGCGACTGCCGGTAGAATTTCGTAGGGCGCGATGCCCTCATCGTGCCGTGGTTCTTGTGGTCGGTTGTAGGGGCGGACGACTCTGTCCGCCCTTGGCCCCCTCTGTGAGGGGGCTGGCGAGCGCAAGCGAGACTGGGGGAGAGAATAAAAGATTCAAATTCTCTCCCTTCGTCTCGGCTTACGCCGAGCCACCTCCCTCGCAGAGGGAGGCTTTTACACCACCACATCCGCTGTTTTCGCCCGGAGGAGATTCAGCAGGTCGGCGGGCTTCACCTGCACCTGATGGCCGATCTTTCCGGCGGAGACGGCCACCAACTCCAGATCGTTCACCGTCTCGTGGAACACGGTGGGGAACTGCTTCTTCATGCCCACGGGGGAGCAGCCGCCGTGGACGTAGCCCGTCAGGGGCAGCAGCTCCTTCTGGGGCAGCATGGCGATGGACTTCTCACCCACCGCCCTGGCGGCTTTTTTCAAATCGAGATTTTCCGCCACGGGGATATCGAACACATAGTATGCCCCGCTGGCGCCCTTTGTTACCAGCGTTTTGAACACGCTCGCGGCGTCCAGCCCGGTCTCCGCCGCCACCGACACGCCGTCGATAGGGCCGTCGGGGTTGTAGGAAAAGGCGGTATAGGGGATTTTCTTCTGGTCCAGCGTCCGCATGACGTTGGTTTTTTCTTCCTTGTTCTTTGCCATAGGGACAGCCTCCTTGTTGTTATCGGTAAATAGAAATCAATGACAGAATGAGAGTATGGACGGGGTAGAAAGCGTAAAAGCCGTACTGAACCGCCTTGTGGGAAAAGCCCCGCTGGCCGTTATACAGCCAGATGGGCACCAGCGCCACCAGCGACCACAGCTCAATGCTGATATAGCCGCCCATGACGGCCAGAGAGAAAAAGGTCAGGCCGAAGGCCTGGGCGATCATTTTCACCACCGCTCCGCTGGGGGCGCGGTGGACGGCGTAGAACATGACCACCAGCAGCATACCCCAGCCGCCGTAGTCGGTGCAGGCCAGCTCCAGCAGGAAGTAGGCAGCCACCATGGCCGCGCCTGTCAGCGCCAAGGCACCTGTGCTGCGCTTTTTCAGCGCCCGGTCCATCAGCCAGCACACCAGCGCACCCAGAAGCAGCGTCCACAGGACGTTCTGGTGATAGCGATCCCACACGGCGCCGCTGTTCATCAGGTTAAAGGGAATCTCCGACAGCAGGGCAAACGCCAGCAGCCGCAGGGCGTACTTCTTCCGGTCGTGGGTGTACACGCAGCCCTCGGCGATCAGAAAGCAGAAGATGGGGAAGGCCACCCGTCCCACGCACCGCAGCCACAAATCGCGGGGAAACAGCGTGTAGCCCAGATGGTCGACGAACATGGTGCAGATGGCAATGAGCTTCAGGTGGAAGCCGTTGAGGAATTGGATTCTTTGCATGTGTCGTCTCCTTTTGCCAGCAGGATCACGCCGCCCAGCACGCAGGCAACGCCCAGCAGTGTCCAGATACTGAGTGTTTCGTGGAAGAACACCACGCCGGTCAGCGCCGCCACCACCGGCTCTACATTGGCGATAATGGAGGCCTTGCCGCTCTCCACGCCCTCAAGACCCTTGGTGTAGAAGATATAGGGCAGCACCGTGGCGATGAGCACCAGACCCGCTGTGCCCAGCCACAGTCGGCTGTCGGGCATGGCGGCGGCCAGCTCCGCGGGATTCAGGAAAAACAGCGAGCCGATACCCGCCACCAGAAACGTCCAGTAGATCATGGTATAGCTGTCGTAATGGGCAAGGCCGTAGTGGGCGAAGATGGTATAGGTGGCGTAGCAGAAGCCCGCTCCCACGCCCAGCAGCAGTCCCACGGCGGACACGGAGGTGTCGCCGCCCACGATGCCGCTGACCAGCGCGCAGCCCGCGAAGGACAGCGCCAGCGCCAGCAGCTTCCGCTTCGTCAGGGGCGCCTTCCACAGCAGGGCGCTCATCAGCACCACGAAGGATGGGGCCAGATACAGCAGGATACCCGCCACCGCCAGGGAGCAGTGCATCTGGCAGTTGAAGTAGGTGATGGCCAGACATAGCACGCTGATCAGGCCCGCTGCCAGAAAGATGGGCAGATGCTTCAGCCTGATACGGAACACCTGCCGGTGGAACAGGGCGAACACCACCGTCAGCAGCACAAGGCTGATGAAGTTGCGGATGAACACGCGGTTCCAGACGGACACGCCCGCCTCGCCCAGCATGCGGTTGAAAAGGCCGATAAAGCCCCAGCAGGCCGCGCCCAGAATGACGTACAGATAGGAGATGGTCTTTTTCATAATTATTTCTCTTTTCGCAGTTGGATGATCTGGTCGCGCAGCAGCGCGGCGTACTCGAATTCCAGCATCTTGCTGGCGGCCTTCATTTCCTTTTCCAGACGGGCGATGGTCTCGGCCCGCTCCCGGTCGCTGAGCTTCTTCTTGGAAAGCTGGGACGCCTCCTCGGCGCTGTGGCTGATCTCCACCATCTCACGCACGCTCTTGCGGATGGTGCGGGGCGTGATGCCGTGAGCTTTGTTGAAGTCGTCCTGTAATTTGCGGCGGCGCTCCGTCTCGTCCATGGCGGAGCGCATGGAGGGTGTCACCGTGTCGGCGTAGAGGATCACCAGACCCTCGGCGTTGCGGGCGGCGCGGCCAATGGTCTGGATCAGGCTGGTCTCGCTGCGGAGGAAGCCCTCCTTGTCCGCGTCCAGTATGGCTACCAGACTGACCTCCGGCAGGTCGAGACCTTCACGCAGCAGGTTGATGCCCACCAGCACGTCGAACTCGCCCAGTCGCAGGTCGCGGATGATCTCCATCCGCTCCAGCGCCGCCACGTCGGAGTGCATATACCGCACCCGGATGCCGTTCTGGCGGAAGTGGGCGGTCAGGTCCTCTGCCATCCGCTTGGTGAGGGTGGTCACCAGCACCCGCTCGTTCCGCTCCGCGCGGGCGTGGATTTCGGCGGACAGGTCGTCGATCTGCCCCACCACGGGCCGCAGCTCGATGCGGGGGTCTAACAGGCCCGTGGGGCGGATCACCTGCTCCACCACCTGGTCGGCATGCTGGCGCTCGTACTCACCGGGGGTGGCGGACACGTAGATGGCCTGATGGAACCGCTCCTCGAACTCCTCAAATTTCAGGGGGCGGTTATCGAAGGCACAGGGCAGACGGAAGCCGTAGCGCACCAGACTCTCCTTGCGGGCACGGTCGCCGTTGTACATGGCACGTACCTGGGGCAGCGTCACGTGGCTCTCATCCACGAACAGCAGGAAATCGTCGGGGAAGAAGTCCAGCAGTGTCATGGGCGGCGACCCGGCGGGCCGCTGGGAGATGATGCGGGAGTAGTTCTCGATGCCGGAGCAGTAGCCCAACTCGGTCATCATCTCCATGTCGTATTCCGTCCGCTGGCGCAGACGCTGGGCCTCCACCAGCATGTTGTTTTCCTCGAAAAATTGCAGCCGCTCCGCCAGCTCCTTCTTGATCTGCACCATGGCGGCGTCCATCTTGTCCTTGGGGGTCACGTAGTGGCTGGCGGGGTAGATGGCCACGTGGTTCAGGGTTTTCATGGCAGCGCCGGTAACGGGGTGGAACTCGGTGATGCGGTCGATCTCGTCGCCAAAAAACTCCACGCGGATGGCGCGGTCTTTATAGTAGGCGGGATACAGCTCCACCGTATCGCCCCGGACGCGGAACACGTTGCGCTGGAAGGTCACGTCGTTGCGCTCGTACCGATCCTCCACCAGACGGCGCAGCAGCTCATCCCGATCCATGGTCATGCCGGTGCGCAGAGAGATCATCATGCGGGCGAAGTCGTCTGGCTCGCCCAGACCGTAGATGCAGCTGACGGAGGACACCACGATCACGTCCCGCCTCTCCAGCAGCGCGCAGGTGGCGCTGAGCCGCAGACGGTCGATCTCCTCGTTGGTGGAGGCGTCCTTCTCGATATAGGTGTCGGTGTGGGGGATATAGGCCTCCGGCTGATAGTAGTCGTAGTAGGAGACAAAGTACTCCACGGCGTTTTCCGGGAAGAACTCCCGGAATTCCTCGCACAGCTGGGCGGCCAGCGTCTTGTTGTGGGCCAGCACCAGCGTGGGGCGCTGCACCTGCTCGATGACCTTGGCCATGGTGTAGGTCTTGCCGGAGCCGGTGACGCCCTTGAGCACCTGTTCCCGCAGGCCCAGATCCACGCCCTGGGCCAGCTTTTCGATGGCCTGAGGCTGGTCGCCGGCGGGGGAGTATTCGGAATGGACTTTGAATTGAGGCATAGGGGTTCTCCTTTGGAGTGTTTCGCGCTCCGGCGCGAGGGGTTGTTTCGTCCCTGCAGGGACGAGGTACTTTTGCCCACAGCGGCAATTACCTGTTGCGGTGCCCAAAATTTTTGCGCTGCCTTACGGCGGGCGCTTAAAATTTTGACCGCTGCCACTCGCTCACCTCGCTGTATCCGCCACTGGCGGCGCTCGGATCGCTCCCCCAAAAATGCTGCTTAAACCTGCGGTTTAAGAATCCGCGCACGCTGTTTTGCGTTGCAGATTTGCAGCCTTTTACCACGCGTTCGCGGGGGATATTTGATTTCGCTGCGTATGACGTATCGACTGTCCCTCTTGCGCCGCTGCCGCTCACGCGCTGCAACGGTAGACACTGAAGTGTTGTTCGGCGTAGGTATCAGCGGCAGCGGCGCTGATGCAGAGACGATCCTTTTAACGAAACGAAAAAGAAAATTTTATGCGAACGTGTGGTATGCATTTACAATTTTATGCAGCGCATAGCGCGCCGGTCAGTGAAGGAACCGGAGGTTCCTTCCGGTGTTTTTGCCTACTTTTGTCACTGTTGACAAAAGTAGGTCGCCCCGGAGGGCGAAACTCTCTTCATAAAAAAATTAAAGTAGATACCCGCTTTGGTTCATACTGACAAAATCATTATCCGCCACGATGATGTGGTCGAGAAGCCGAATATCCATGGTTTTCAGCGCGTCGCGCACCCACAGCGTCACCGCCCGGTCGCTCTCCGACGGCAGCGCCACGCCGCTGGGGTGGTTGTGTGCCAGCACCACGGCGCTGGCGCCGGTCAGCAGGGCATTTTCCACCACCTGCCGCACGGAAAGTGCCGTACAGTCGGCGCTGCCCTGGGACAGCTTCTTGCAGCTCAGCAGCTTGCCCTTTCCATCCAGACATGCCTGATACAGCAGCTCCTGCCGCTCATGCCCCAGCAGCTCCAGAAAGTAGCGGCCGCATTTGTCCACACTGTTCAGCACCCGCTCTTTTCCGCCGCTGCGCATGGCCCGCTTCTGCACCTGGGGCAGCAGCGTCAGGAACAGCGCCGCGCTTTCGCCCACGCCGTCCACCTTGGCCAGCTCCTCCAGCGGGGCGGCGAACACGTTTTGCAGCGAGCCGAATTTTTGCAGCAGCCGGTGGGCGATCTCGTTGGTGTCCTTCCGGGGAATGGCGTAGTACAGCAGCAGCTCCAGCACCTCGTGGTCGGCAAAGCCGTCCAGTCCCTGTCGGCGGAACTGCTCCTTTTTCCGGGCCCGATGTCCATCGTGCAGTCCCATGGCGCGTCCCCCTCTCTCAAGCGCAATTTTTATCAACTATATAGTATACCACACTACTTTTTCCGACACAAGGCGTATTGATAAAACATTTTTTCGATGAATATAAAAAAGATGCCCGCTGCTCTTGACAAGCCCTTTATTTTGACATACACTAGACTAAACTATAAATAAGATGTATGTTCACCGGTAGGTAAGGCTACCGCGAGGGATATGGGCTGCTGCCGCGAAATGGTGGAGACACCATGAGATGGTTTGAGCAGGTACTATCGAAACCAAGGTAGTATCTAACGTAGCTTCACCGCCCCGCGATGCTAAAGCTTGTAACGGTAGAGCCTGAAGCCGCCATAGCAGGATGGCTTCCCGCCACACCGCAGCGCCTACCGCGCCGGGGTGTTTTTTTGTTGCCCGAAACGGTGAATGATCCATGGAAAGGAGGAACGTGGCATGATCGATCTGGAAAACAAGATGGATGCATTGCAGGACGAGATCAAGGAGATGATCCGGGAGAAACGCTACGCCGATCTGCGTGACATGTTCCTGCCTATGGAGAGCGCGGATATCGCCCTGATACTGGAAGAGGCGGGGCCGGAGGTCATGCCCCTTCTGTACCGGCTGCTGCCCAAGGAGACGGCGGCGGAGGTATTCGTGGAGCTGGAGAGCGAGAGTCAGGAGATGCTCATCAACGGCTTTTCCAACACGGAGCTGAAGGAAGTGCTGGACGAGCTGTATCTGGACGACGCGGTGGACATCGTGGAGGAGATGCCCGCCAGCGTGGTGATCCGCATTCTGGACAAGGCCACGCCGGAGATGCGCAAGTCCATCAATGAGATTCTGAAATACCCGGAGGACAGCGCTGGTTCCATCATGAACATGGAATTCCTGTCCCTGAAGAAGGATATGACGGTGGCGGACGCCTTCAAGCGCATCCGCCGCATCGGCGGCGAGCTGGAGACCATCAACATTCTGTACGTCACCGACCCCACCCGCCGCCTGCTGGGCGTGCTGTCCGTCCGCGAGTTGCTGCTGGCGGACGAGGATGATCTCATTGAGGACATCATGGACCCCGATGTGGTATGGGCCAAGACCACCGACGATAAGGAGGACGTGGCCCAGGCGCTGAGCAAGTACGACTTCCTTGCCATGCCCATTGTAGACCTGGAAAAGCGGCTGGTGGGTATCGTCACCGTCGACGACGCCATGGACGTTATCGAAGAGGAGACCACCGAGGACTTCGAGAAGATGGCCGCTATGTTGCCCTCCGACAAGCCCTATCTCCGCGCCGGTGTCTTCGACACGTGGAAGGCCCGTATGCCGTGGCTGCTGATCTTGATGCTGTCGGCCACCTTTACCGGCATGATCCTGAACCATTACGAAAACGCGCTGGCGGCCTGTCTGGTGCTGAACGCCTATATCCCCATGCTGTCGGGCACCGGCGGCAACTCTGGCACCCAGGCGTCCGTGGCGGTGATCCGCGCCCTGAGTCTGGGCGAGGTGGACTTCTCCGACGTGCTGGCGGTGCTGTGGAAGGAGGTCCGCGTGGCCTTCCTGTGCGGCGCGGCGCTGGCCGCCGCCAACTTTGTGAAGATGCAGCTGGTGGACAGGGCGCTGCTGGGCAACAGCGAGGTCACCATGGCGGTGTGCCTTGTGGTGTGCCTGACGGTGATGTTCGTGGTGATCTTTGCCAAGTGCGTAGGCTGCTCGCTGCCGCTGCTGGCGGAGAAGATCGGCCTTGACCCGGCGGTGATGGCAAGCCCCTTCATCACCACCATCGTGGACGCCACCAGCCTGCTGATCTATTTCGCGCTGGCATCGGCGATTTTGGGGATATAAAAACTGGCGAAAAGTCTTACGACTTTTCTGCCAATGGGTTTGCGACCGACTGCGCGACTTTGGCGCTCATTCCTGTGTGTAGGGGAGGGGTTCTACCCCTCCCTTTTAATTTATGAAAGCATTTCCGTTAAACGGCGGGCGGGGCAGAGCCCCGCCCCTACGCACAATAACAGGGCATCTTTGCGCTGCCAGACGGGGCGATGTGGGCATCGCCTCCTACAAAATGATGTGGACACCCATCCGTCACAATTTCAAAAATTTTCAACTGCATACTCCCGATTCTGGCGGACACACTATGGTCAGGCAAACGGAAAGCCACGCTTTCCGCGCCTGACCTTACTTTTTTATTCGGGAGGAAACCACAATGAGCAATTACGAAAAGTGCGGCTGCACCAACGACGGCTGCCAGTGCACCCCCAACAGCGCCATCAACTGCACCGTGACCAGCTGCGCCCACCACTGCAAGGACGTGGACCGCTGCGGCCTGAACTCCATTCAGGTGGGCACCCATGAGACCAACCCCTCCATGGACCAGTGCACCGACTGCCAGAGCTTCCGCAAGATGTAACCGCCGCACTGTCGTGCGCGAAAAGACCGCCGAGAGGCGGTCTTACATAGCGGGAGGTGGGAAAGCATGGACCAAAAAGCGAAGCTGGGGGTTTCCGGCGCGGCGGCGGGACTGGTGAACGGACTGTTCGGCGGTGGCGGCGGCATGGTGATGGCGCCGCTGCTGACCGGCTGGTGCGGCCTGGAGCAGAAGCAGGCGCTGGCCACCTGCGTGGGGGTGATCCTGCCCTTCTGTGTACTGTCGGCGGCCATTTACGTGCTGCGGGGCGGCTTTGACTGGCTGGCGGCGCTGCCGTATCTCATCGGCGGCGGCATCGGCGGCGCGCTGGGTGGACTGCTGTTCCGGAAGGTGAGCAATACGGCGCTGCGGCGCATTTTCGCTCTGTTCCTGCTGTACGGCGGCGTGAGGTATCTGCTGTGATGGCGTGGGTGCTGCCGCTGGCGGTGGGGACGGCCACCGGTATCCTGTCCGCCTGGGGCGTGGGCGGCGGGACGCTGCTTCTGCTGGTGATGACGCTGTTTCTGGGGGTGGACCAGCGGACGGCCCAGGGCATCAATCTGCTGTACTTCCTGCCCACCGCCGGGGCAGGACTGCTGTTCCACCGGAAGGCGGGGATGCTGGACAAACAGGCGCTGCGGCAGGCCGTCCCCTGGGGGATCGTGACGGCGGCGCTGGGAGCCTGGGCCGCCACCGCCATAGACACGGAGCTGCTGCGCAGGCCCTTCGGCGTGTATCTGCTGGTGATGGGCGTGGTGACGCTGATAAAAAAGCCTGAACCGTGAAACGGTTCAGGCTTTTTTGTCACTTCTTATTGGAGCGCAGGACGATGTCCACATCCAGAGTCTGGCCGTCCCGCAGGAGGGTCAGCGTCATGGTGTCGCCGATGACGTGCTCGCGCCGGGCGGCCATCAGATCGGCGGTGTCGGTAATGCTGCGGCCGTCCACAGCCAGGATCACGTCGCCGGGCTGCACGTCCGCCTCTTTGGCGGAGGAGCCCTGGTTCACCTCCTGCACCATCACGGCGGTCTCGTCCTGGTCATTGACGATCATCACCACCATGATACCCAGGGTGGGGGTGCCGTGGAACTTGCCGTTGGCCAGAATATCGTTGACCACGAAATAGGCGCTGGAGATAGGAAGGGCGAAGCCCAGGCCCTCCACCGTGGCCTCCTCCGGGTCGCCGGTGCCGCTCATTTTCAGGGTGTTGATGCCGATGACCTGCCCATAGCGGTTGATGAGGGGACCGCCGGAGTTGCCGTTATTCAGCGCGGCGGTGGTTTGCAGCACGTTCAAGGTGCGGCCCTCCAGCTCCACGTCCCGGTTGATGGCGGAGAGCAGGCCCTCGGTCAGGGTGCCCCGCAGCTCGATGCCCAGGGGGTTGCCGATGGCGTATACGTGGTCGCCCACCACCGCCAGGTCGCTGTTGCCGAATTCCGCGGTGGGCAGGTCCGCTGCGTCCACCATTTTCAGCACGGCGATATCCTCGTCGGCGTCATAGCCCACCAGCTGCGCCTCATAGCTGACGCCGCTGTCCAGCGCCACCCAGCATTCGGAACCGCCGGAGATCACGTGGGCGTTGGTGATAACGTAGCCGTCGGCGGTCATGATGACGCCGGTGCCGATGGAGGCGCTCTCGCCCTGTTCGGCCACCACCAGCACAGTGGCGGGATTCACCTTGACATAGACCTGCTGGGCCGTCAGCTCGTCGCCGTGGCTGTCGGTGATGGTCAGCTTGACGGAGGGGTCGTAGCGGTCTACCCGCTGGATGGTGGTCTTGTGGTCGGCGAAGATGTCCACGATACTGCTGGCGTCGCCGTCATCCTGGCCGCCGTCATAGCTATGGTTATGATCGCCGCTCTGCCACAGCAGCGCGGCTGCCACCAGCACCACCGCCACCAAGCCCATGATGCCCAGGAATATCCACAGGCCCAGCCGTTTTTTCTTCTTGGGCGGCTGGGGCGGTGCGGGGCGGACGCTTTCCGGCAGGGGCTGGCGGTGGACGTAGTAGTCCACGACCTCCGTCCCCTGACGGGGAATATACCAATCCACCACCTCTTGGGGTTCGGTTCTGTCTCTCATTTCATCCATGTTGTGTTACCTCTCGGTGTTATGGGGTGCGGTCAATTGCAGCGTGAAGTCGAAGGAGGTCAGGCCGTTTTCACTGGTGACGGAGATGTGCTCCTTGTGCTGGGCCAGAATGGTCTTCACCACGTACAGGCCCAGGCCGTAGCCGTCCTTGTCCTCGCTGCGGGATTTATCGGATTTGTGGAACCGCTCGAACAGCAGGGGGATCTCCTCCGGGGCGATGGTAGCGCCGTGGTTCCGGACGGAGATAATGGCCTTTTCGTCGTTGGTGGCCAGCCCCAGATACAGCGCGGAGTGGGGCGAAGCGAACTTGGCCGCGTTCTCCAGCAGGTTATAGATCACCTGGGTGATCAGGTCCCGGTCGCCCTGGACCATGGTGGGGTCTTCGGGGATGTTGGTCTCCACGTCCAAGCCCCGGTCGTTGATCTTCTGCTCCATGCTGAGAAGGGCGATACGCATGACCTCGCAGATGTCGAAGTCCTCCTTCTTCATCTCCTTGGACTGGATCTGGGAGATATCCAGCATCCGGCGCACCAGACGGCTCAGGCGGCGGCTCTCGTCAGAGATGATCTGCAAGTAGTGCCGCTCCCGCTCCGGCGGGATGGTGCCGTCCAGAATGCCGTCGGTATAACCGGCGATGGTGGTCATGGGGGTCTTCAGCTCGTGGGACACATTGGCGATGAAGTCCCGGCGCTGGCGCTCCGTCTCCGCCAGGGAGTCCGCCATGGCGTTGAAGGACTGGGCCAACTCGCCGATCTCGTCGCTGCGGTCCAGCTCAGGGATGCGTACGTCGAAGTCACCGGCGGCGTAGGCGCGGGTGGCCTGCACCATGTCGGTGATGGGCTTGATCTGCCGCATGGAGGTGACGGAGCTGGCCAGGAAGGAGATCAGCAGAATGATGGCGGAGGTCATCAGGAACATACCGATGAAGGAACGCCACACCTGCATGATCTCCGACTCGTCCATCACCGCCAGCACGATACCTACCAGCTGCCCGTTGTCGGCGCTCTGCACGGGGACGGCCACGGCGAATTTCTTGACGCTGTACGTACCGTTGACATTGCTGCGTCCCTGGTACAGGGCCTTTTCCGACTGGATGCCGTCCACGATCTCCTGGGGAATGGTGATGCTGCGGCCCACCAGCTCCTCGTCGGTGGTCAGCAGCACATTGCCTTGGGCCGAGCAGATGAGGAAGTCCACATCCGTCATGCGGGAGGCCATGTCCGCCAGCTTCCGCAGGGCGGTGCCCTCGTCGATGCTGGCGTCGCCGGCGGCGGCGAAGTAGTCGGCGGACACCTGGGCGATTAGCTCGGCGCGGGTGCGCATTTCGCCCCGCTTTTCCGCCGTGGTGGTGCCGTAGCTGAGGGTGAAGAAGCTGACGCCCAGCAGCAGCAGCGTCAGCAGCACCATACCGGCGGTCAGGGCGAACTGATGCCAGTACAGGCTATTGAATTTCCGCTTGAACTGCTCGATCATGACGGCTGCTTCACTTCAAACTTGTAGCCCACGCCCCACACGGTCTTCAGGGCCCACTGGTCGGAGACGTTCTCCACCTTTTCCCGCAGGCGCTTGATGTGCACGTCCACGGTGCGGCTGTCGCCAAAGTAGTCGAAGCCCCACACCTCGTCCAGCAGCTGATTGCGGGTGTACACCCGGTTGGGGGTCACGGCCAGATGGTAGAGCAGTTCCAGCTCTTTGGGCGGCGTGTCCACCTTTTTGCCGTCCACC
This sequence comes from uncultured Oscillospiraceae bacterium, assembly GCA_934574095.1. Classification (GTDB taxonomy): domain Bacteria; phylum Bacillota; class Clostridia; order Oscillospirales; family Oscillospiraceae; genus Vescimonas. Next base: position 45,681 of record CAKTMW010000006.1, read on the forward strand.
AGCAGCTCGTAGCTGTCCAGATCAATCACCAGCTTGTCGTATACCAGACGCTTGCGGGTGTCGTCGGGAATCTCGCTGCGGCGCAGCACGGCGTTGATGCGGGCCATCAGCTCCTTCATCTCAAAGGGCTTCACCAGATAGTCGTCCGCGCCCATCTCCAGGCCGGTGATCCGGTCGGTGACGTCGCCCTTGGCGGTCAGCATGATGATGGGGGTCTTGCCCTTTTCCCGGATGTGGGCGCACACGGCCCAGCCGTCCATCACCGGCAGCATGATGTCCAGCAGCACCATGTCCGGGGCCTTGGCGTCGTATTCCTCCACGGCCTTGCCGCCGTCGTAGGCGATGCGCACCTCGAAGCCCTCTTTTTCCAGGTACATGCGGATCAGGTCGGAAATATTGTGGTCGTCCTCCACCACAAGGATGTTGCGTGCCATATACATAGCCTCCCAATGTATCTTTATCTATTGCCATTATATCGAAGCTGTGGGGCCTTTCCTGAACTTTCTGTAAACATGTGCAGGAAATAATAGCATAGTATAGCACATTTTTCAGCCGTTGTACAGTCCGATCGTTACGCCGGTGTAGTACCACTGCAATATCTCCTGCCAGGTCTTGCCCTCCTTTGCCAGTTCGTTGGCGCCGTACTGGCTCATGCCCACGCCGTGGCCGTAGCCGGTGACGCGGAAGGTGACGGCGTCTCCGGCGGCCTCCACGGTGAAGGCAGTGCTGCGCAGGCCGAACAGCGTCCGCAGCTCCTTGCCGGTGACGGACACGCCGCCCACCGTGGCGGAGGCCACCCGGCCCGTGTCGGTCAGCAGGATATCCTTCACCCAGCCGCCGCAGTCGCCGGACAGCTGGGCGTCGGCGTGGGCCTTGCAGAAGATGGTGCGGAACTCCTGGGCGGTAAAGGTGTTGACGCTGTGGTAGTTGGGGATGCCCTCCTCCGTCTCCGGACTTTTCACGCTGACCAGGTACGGCAGCTCCGCCGCCCACACGTCGCCGCTGGCGGCGGTGGACCCGGCGGAGGAGGAGTGGAACACCGCCATGATGGGCGCGCCGTCGTACAGCACCACCTGCCCGTCGGTGTCCGCCACCGCCCGGTCGATCTTGGTCTCGTACTGGTCGAATTTGTCGCCCCATTTGGTTCTGGCGTCCTCCTCGCTGAGCCACGCGGTGCAGCAGTTGGAATCGGTGCATACGTCGGCGTCGGGGTGGGTGGCCTTGGGCCCGGCAGCCATGCGGTAGTAGAGATAGGTGCGCTCCGCCGTTGCCTGGGCCTTCAGGGCTTCCTCTTCAAAGGTAGCGGGCATCTCGCCCCGCACCACGGAGCGCAGATACTCCGCCGCCGTCAGGGTCTGCACGGCGCTGCCATCCCACAGCCGCAGGGTATGGGCGGCGTCGGAGCCGCTGCCGTTCTCCGGCGCGGCCTGCTCTGTTTGCAGGGGCGTGGGCGCGGCGTCCGTCTCAGGGCCGGTTTCCTTGGCCCGCAGCCAGGGCGGCAAGAACAGCAGCATCAGCAAAAGTACCCCCGCCGCGATGGTTTGCTTCATAGACCACACTTCCTTTCTCCCTGTCAGTGTAGGGAGAAAGGGCCGCGAAAACGGGGGAAAGGGGAGTTGTAACAAAGGGTGGGAAAACATTTAATACTTTTGTAATAGTTCCTTACGATGATTTTTAACAACCGTCGGGTATCTTAATACTTGCAAGAGACAAAAAACTTTTTTCATCAATCTTCCTGCCATAATAAGCCGAGGGCGTTCTGCCTTCGGCTTTATGGTTTTTATTGATCTGGCTAAAAATAACCGCGCAAAAGCGCGGCGGCATGTGGTCATGCCGCCCTACAAACAGGTACGATAGAATAGCGTAGGGGGCGATGCCCACATCGCCCCGCCGTCCACCGCAACTGCCATCGTAATTTGTGCGGGCCTATGTGGGCATCGGCCCCTACGAAGCAACCGACAGCTGCACCGCCGCAAATTCTGCACAACGAACACCCCGTTCATCCTCATGCGAGGGCGGACGGGGTGTTCGTCATTTCATTCAGCAATCGGAGCCTTCGGCCAGAACGGCGTCAAATTCCGTGTACGTGGCCGCCGCGCTGTCAGGGACAGCCACGGTGATGAACCATCCTGCCATATCGTCTGTTACGACTTCCGCGTGGGTCGTTTCCGCAATGTGGACGCACAGGCCCGTGCCGTCGCCGGTGATGGTGTCCACCGCAAAGCGGTATGTGCCGGTGCTGGCTACCACATACACCAGCAGCAGGGTGTTTTCGGAGAAGAACGTCTCGTCATATTTTGCCGTCGCCTCGTTGAAGGACGGTATCCCATCATATTTGTAAAGGCTGGTGGAAAGACTCTCCGGATGCTCCAAAGAATCCCTGAACTGCGTCAATTCCTCCAGCGTGTCAAATTTGTAAATGGGGAAATGGATGACGCTGCTGATGGCCATTTTATCCGCATTCAGCGCACCGGAATAAAGCGCCTCTGTGTCTGAGATGCCTACTTCGCTTACAGTGGTATCGGGGTTCTCCATCCATGTGGTGTCGATGGGCTTTCCGCCGCAGCCCGCCGCGCTCAGCAGAAAGAGGAAAGCGAAAAGGAAACAGATCAGTTTTTTCATGGGATGTACCTCCTGAAAGTAGTGGGGCATCTATTTATTAAGACGGGAAATTCCTCCAAATTGTTCCGAAAATTTGCGTTTTTTGTATTTTTCTATTTTCGCAGCTCCTTGAAAAACGCCGATAGCACCGTCTGGCAGTCCTCCGCCAGAATGCCGCCCACCAGCTGGGGGTGGTGGGGGAAGTCCTCCATGAACAGGTTCAGTACGCCGCCGCAGGCGCCCATGGCCCGGTCACGGGCGCCGTAGAACACCCGCCGCACCCGCGCGTTGAGGATGGCTCCGGCGCACATGGGGCATGGCTCCAGCGTCACGTACAGATCGCAGTCCTCCAGCCGCCAGGAACCCAGCGCTTCGTTGGCCTGGGCCATGGCCTCCATCTCCGCGTGGGAGGATACCGCCTGCTTTTCCTCCCGCCGGTTGCGGCCCCGGCCGATAATTTTGCCATCCCGGACGACGACGCAGCCCACCGGCACCTCGCCGTGAGCGGCGGCCTCACGGGCCAGCGCCAGCGCCTGATTCATATAGTCCTCGTGGGTCATGGGCAGCGCTCCTTTCAAATTTGTGGGTTAAACTGTGGCATATTTGTCCAAACTACTCGTACACTATAAGGCAGGGGAAGCATGGCCGCCCCGCCTCAAACGAGGAGGACATATCATGGCAAAGACGAAAAAGGATATCCTGTGGCCCACCGACAAGGAGCTGCGGCAGGAGCTGGATCAGATCAACCGGCAGCTGAAGGAGGCCTATGAACGGTTCAACTACGCCTGTGAGCCGGAGCTGGTGGAAGCCAGCATTTTCGAGATCAACGCCCTGAAGGCGAAGTACGACTATTTCCTGCGGTGCGTCAAGGAGCGCTCCGGCATGCCGGTGGGCCGCGGCGCGGCTGCCTCGGCCATGCGTGAGGCCAGCGTGGCGGCCTCCGCCGTGAAGGGAGGGAAGCCATGTCGGTCGTAGAGATGGTATCGTTGGGGCTGGTGCTGCTGTTTCTGCTGGTAGCCGTCTGGCGGCTGTTCAAGACGCCGCTGAAGCTGGCGCTGCGGCTGGCAGGCAACACGGCGTTGGGGTTCGGCGCGGTGTGGGCGCTGAACCTCACCACCGCCTACACGGGGCTGAGTCTGGGATTGAACCTCTTCAACGCGTTGACGGTGGCCATTCTGGGCCTGCCGGGATTCTGTCTGCTGCTGCTGGTGAAGTGGGTGCTGGGTACATAAAGCAGGCGGCATCTTACGAAGTTTTCGTAGGGGAGGGGCTCTGCCCCTCCCGTTCAATGTACGGAACGGCCTGCGTTGACCGGCGGGCGGGGTAGAACCCCACCCCTACGCACTGTGCGGCAATGTGCGGCAGGGCATACGCCCTGCCGTTTTGCTTTATGGTAAGCAGCAATTTACACGGCGGGTCTGCTCCATTCGCCGGTGCTGCCGTCTTTCTGCAAAACCAGCTCATATCCGCCGCCGGGACGATTGAAATAGATCTCCGTATCCTCCGGCGCGATGGGGAGGAGAAATGAGTCTTCCGCGCCCCATGCGCTGTTCAAGCCGCCGAAGGTGCGATAGAAATTCAGGTAATGGGGTCTCACACCGCCGTCGTCATTCTTGAAGCCCCTGACATATCCCATGGACGACGCCACCTGTACGTCAAGGCGGATCGCCGTTCCGTCCTCCGTGACGGAATAGTCGGTCAAGAGAACGTCTGTCCGTTTCTGTAAGCCTGTTCCGATCAGGAACGCCGCCGCCAAGACGCACACAATGGCGGTCACGGCGAATACTGTCTTTTTCACGCTGTCATTCCTCCTATTTTTGCTTTTCCCGTACGCAAGCGGCTTACTTCTCCGTCTGTTCCAGATTCCACCCGTACAGGGGATACCGCTGCAAACTGCCGAACAGCTGCTGCTTCAAATCGGGATACCGCTCCTCCAGCGAGGCGATCAGCTCCTTCACCTCCTGACGGCGGCTGTGGCCGTCCATGGGGCAGGGGTTGTGGACGATGGGCAGACCCTCCCGCAGCGCCACACGGCGGATATCGTCCTCGTGGCAGTACAGCAGCGGCCGAATTTGGGTCACGCCGGTGCGGTCCAGGAACGTCACCGGCTGGAAGCAGCCGATGCGGCCCTCGAACAGCAAATTCATCAGCAGCGTCTCCACCGCGTCATCGTAGTGGTGGCCCAGGGCGATCTTCCGGATGCCCCGCTCCGTCAGGGCGGTGTTCAGGCTGCCCCGCCGCAGCTTGGCGCACAGGGAGCAGGGGTTCTTCTCCTTCCGCTCCTCGAAGATGATCTGATACACCGGCACCTGAATCCGGGTGTAGGGCACCTCCAGCTTTTCGCACAGCGCCGCCACGCCGGAGAAGTCCATCCCCGGCATGCCCATCTCCATGGTGATGGCCTCCACCGTAAATGGGATGGGGTAGAATTTTTGCAGCCGGGCCAGCGATACCAGCGTCAGCAGGCTGTCCTTTCCGCCGCTGACGCCCACGGCGATCCGGTCGCCCGGCTCGATCATGTGATAGTCCTCCACACACCGGCGGACAAGTCCCAGAATATGCTGCATAGAAAGCACCTCCGAAAAGTGAAATTGCAAAATCAGAAAACGGGAGATATCGTGAGAAAACGAGAGAAAACGCAAGATGTTTTTATTGTAAATCAAAATGGTGTTGACATCCCCGCGTCGTTATGCTATAAATATCCTTGCGCGTTTGGCGCGTTTCCTTACGATTTTAGCAAGGGAACACGAAAAAGTAAAGCAAAATACATTATAATAAATTTGGAGGAAAACACCATGTCCACTTTTATGGCAAACAAGGCCAACATCGAGCGCAAGTGGTACGTCGTTGACGCCGCCGGCAAGCCTCTGGGCAAGACCGCCGTCGTCGTGGCCGACCTGCTGCGCGGCAAGGGCAAAGTCACCTATACCCCCCACGCTGACTGCGGCGATAACGTCATCGTCATCAACGCCGGCAAGGCGGTTCTGACCGGCAACAAGCTGGAGCAGAAGTATTATCGCACCCACTCCGGTTGGATCGGCGGTCTGAAGGAGACCAAGTACCGCATCCTGATGCAGGACAAGCCTGAGCTGGCCATGCGCGTGGCCGTCCGCGGCATGATGCCCCGCAACACCGTTACCAAGGACTCCCTGAAGCGCCTGCACGTCTATGCCGGCGACACCCACGAGCATCAGGCACAGAAGCCCGAGCTGGTCAAGTAATTGAAGGAGGAAACGAAGAATGTATCAGTCCAAGAATCCCTACAAGTACGGCACCGGCCGCCGCAAGTCCTCCGTTGCCCGCGTGCATCTGTTTGAGAACGGTTCCGGCAATATCACCATCAACGGCCGCGATATCGACGAGTACTTCGGTCTGGAGACCCTGAAGATGGTCGTCCGTCAGCCCCTGTCCGCCACCGATACCCTGGGCAAGGTGGATATCGTTGCTACCGTGGAAGGCGGCGGCGTTTCCGGTCAGGCCGGCGCCCTGCGTCACGGCATCAGCCGCGCCCTGCTGCTGGTGAATCCTGAGTACCGCGCCATCCTGAAGAAGGCCGGCTTCCTGACCCGCGATCCTCGTATGAAGGAGCGCAAAAAATACGGTCTGAAGGCCGCCCGTCGCGCACCTCAGTTCTCCAAGCGCTAATTTTCCCTACTTCTCAGTACGTCTCACGACGTCGATTTGCAGGAAAATTCAGTACTTTTGGAGCTGTGCGTGGTCCTCGAAAGTGGTCCGTTTGGCTTCGTAAGAAGCAAGCAAGGAGCACACAAGGAACAAGAATCGCAAGCGAAAAAAGCCTTATGAAGCAGGAGATCATTCCGCAAGGAGTGCATCTCCTGCTTTTTTGTGCTGCACGGCTTTTCCTTCTTCCGTTTAGATCTTGTTGATTGCCTCCACCAGTGTTTCAATATCCAGGTGGGTGTAGACACGTGATGTCAAAGGGATTGTTGTTATACTCTGCCAACATTTGCAGCCCCTCTGCTCTGGTTGCTGCATAGCCGATGGTGATTTGTTCTTGAACGGACTTGCCTGTTTCAGGGTTAACATGCCACCCTACGGTTTTACTCACTGCATAGGGTCTTCTTCGCTTTCCGGACATTTTCTTTACGCTTCCATATCCGTTGGGTAATCTCAAACTTCCTTTCTCCCAGCGTTTTCAAATTAAACTTGACAGGGGTATGTAACACCCACCGTTAGCCGGACACAGGCGGCACAGAGCCAGTGAGCTGGCAGAAAAGGAGACCATGCCGGTAATTGTCCGTGATCTGGATGATGATGCCGCCACGATCATTATGGTTGACAGCAATCTGCAACGAGAAAGGCTCTTTCCCAGTGAAAGAGCCTTGCCCATCGCGGCAAGCGGAGAGCCGCTGGCTCAGCAAGTCATGTGTCATTTATACCATCGATTAAGGTCAGACGATCGTTTTTCGGGCAAGACAGGTTGCTGGAAAACCAGACTTATGCTATACTTGAAATGCATAGCATAGACTGGTTCATAAAATTACGGCGCGGGGCACGGGCTTCACCGCTTACCGCACCAGATGCGTTGCCAACTATTCCCGTAAAAGAGGATGAGACTTATGGAGAGAATTACTTGTATCATTTTGGCCCTGGTACTGATTCTGCTTTGCGGCTGCGGCAGCAAAGACAGCGGTGACAACGCGCAGGATTACGGAAACACACAGCAGGAAGAATTTGTTGTCACGCCTATGGCATCCGGGCTGGAGCTGGTGCCATATAGCTGTGCGGATTTCTCCATGAGCATCCCCCAGGGCTGGTCGGTGGAAGCCGCTACGTCCAATGCGGGGATGTACCACGCTTTGCGGGCTTATGACCCCGCGTGCAGCGTAAATCAGATTCTGTATATCCTGAAGGCAGAGCCGCTATTTGTGGACGACTTCCTGAAGCAGAATTATACGTACTGGAATGCTGCCTACGCAGCGTTCCCTGTGATGGCCGAAGAATCCGTGAAGGGCTACTTTGAGGTGCTGCCGCAGTATATGGCGGCGGTGGCGGAAGAACCGTTTTACCGCGATCTCCACCTCCCGCAGTACGAGAATTTCACGGTGACGGAGACCTTTGACGCCACCGGCTCTTTGGGTGGAACAGCCGGCGTGTTGCGTGCGGAGTTCGCGCAGGACGGCATCGAGGCGGAGGGCATGTGCTCCGTGGAGCTTGTCCCCTTTCCCATCCCCGGCCTTGGCGGGTATTACATGGCGTACAGTACCACCATCGTCTCCGCTGAGAAGGGAATGTTCCAGAACTGGGAGGACATCCTGACCCGGAGCTTGGGCAGCCTGGACTATTCCGGCAGCTACACCTCCTCCGCCATGGCGCAGAGCGACGCGGCCATGCAGCAGTCCCAGCAGCTGAGCCAGTCCGCCAACGAGATGCAGGATGCCATCATGTCCTCATGGGAAAACCGAAACACCAGTCAGGACATCATCAGCCAGAAGCAGAGCGACGCCACCATGGGCTTTGAGCGTGTGATGGACACGGAGACCGGCGAAATTTATCAGACGGACAACGGCTTCACCGACTGGTATGACGGAGAGCGGTATACGGCTATCACGGACGACCAGTACACGGAGGCCGTTGTGGGGCGGTTCTCGTGGAAGTGAGGAGGATATTCACATGAAAAAGATTTTTGCGCTGTTGGTGGCTGCAACGATGCTTTTCGCACTGGCCGCTTGCGGCACGACACCCAATGGGACAGACAACAATAATACACAGGACGACCATCAGGCAGAGACACCCGACACGTCTTATGAAGCGCCTCAAATCACGGAATTGTATAACGAGGACTTCGACTACACCGATGGCGTAGGCAACAGCGGCCACTATACCTACCGTGTGCCCCAAATCGAAGCCGATACACAGGGCGCAGAGGCCATCAACAAGGCTATCTCCGATGAATACAGCCCTATCGTGGACAGCGTACTGAAAACCGTTGCGGATAAGATCAGCCTGTCCTGCTTCTATGTGACGTGGGAGTCGTATCAGTATGAAAATATCCTGTCGCTGGTCGTCTCCTGCGGCTGGGATTCCGATGTGAGCGAGCACAATGTGTATCTGTATGACATCGCCAGTGGCCAGCAGCTCGCCACATCGGATTTGCTGAAGGTAATGAATGTGGATGAAGCGGCCTTCTTGGAGGCGGTACGCCGCGCTGCCGCTGCAACGTTCGACACACAGTGGGGAGCGATCGCGGGCGGTGATATGGATGAGTTTCTGACGGAGCGCCGCGACTGGACGCTGTCCGACGAGAATATCAACATGGACGTCCGCACATATGCAGACGGCGCGGGAAAGCTCCATGTGGTGCTGCCTATCGGCTCTATCGCCGGAGCAGACTCGTATGAGCAGGTACTGACTTTGGAGGGCATCGGTGGATAAGCACAGTCCTCCCGACACCTGAAACAAAAAAGCGCTCCTGCGAGGATCAACCTCGCAGGAGCGCTTTTTTCTATGCAGCAACGTAATAAACAGCAGGATTTACTGTTGAACGCAATCCTCCATTGCGATTTGAGCCGCCCTTTTTGCGTGAATGACGGTCGTATCAAATAGGGGGACAGAAACGTCAGACTGCCGAATCAGCAGGCCCAGCTCGGTGCAGCCCAAGATAACTCCCTCTGCTCCAGCTTCTTTCAGCTTTTCAATAATCCTTTGAAATCTCTTTCGGGACGCCTCGTTGATTTTACCGACGCACAGTTCCTCAAAAATGATAGTATTTATCACGTCCACATCGGCGGCATCCGGAATCAGCACCGCAATTCCCCTGCCAGTCAAACGGTTCTTATAAAAGTCCTGCGTCATCGTGTACTTCGTTCCCAGAAGCCCCACACGCCTGATGCCGCATTTTCCAAGTTCATCGGCAGTTGCGTCCGCGATGTGTATAATCGGTATTTGTATCATGGATGCAATCTGCGGGGCGACCTTGTGTATCGTATTCGTGCAAATCAGGATGAAATCCGCTCCGGCAGCCCCAAGGCTCTTGGCGGCTTTTCCCAATATCTCACCGCACTTCTCCCATTGGCCGCTGGATTGATATTGCTCGATTTCAGAAAACTCCACACTATACAGAACGATTTTGGCCGAATGAAGTCCGCCCAGCTTTTTCTGCACTTCCTCGTTGATGATTTGGTAGTAATGAGCGGTGCTCTCCCAGCTCATTCCGCCAAGCAGTCCGATTGTTTTCATGTCGTACCACCTTTCGCAAATAACCTCTCAGATACAAAACGCGGCATAGAGAGGGACAATCTTCTCGTTGTCCTCAAAGGCGAAGTTCTTAGTGGAGAGCTTGATGGCGTGCTAAAACCAATAAAGAAGATAGCAAACCCGGCCGAGCCTGTCAACGGTCAAGATAAACGGCGCAAATGCGCCGCCGTTCACAGCCGGTGCGGCGGTCATCTCAAACCAAAAGTTTAACAAAATCTGCATAGCCAAAACGCGAAAACCGTGCTATACTGTACGCGAAATTGGGAACGCAGTCGATTTTAGGAGGTGAGTCCCGTGACAGAAACCGTTTTACATCTGAAACGCCATCTGACGTCCTTCCAGATCATGATCCTCGGCTTTGCGGGCGTCATCCTGCTGGGCGCGCTGGTGCTGATGCTGCCCATCGCCGCCACAAGCCGTACATGGACGCCGTTCCACGAGGCGCTGTTTACCTCCACCTCCGCGGTCTGCGTGACGGGGCTGGTGGTGCAGGACACCGGCAGCTACTGGTCCGGCTTCGGTCAGGCGGTGATTTTGCTGCTGATCCAGATCGGCGGGCTGGGCGTGATCACCGCTGCCGTAACGTTTCTGATGCTCTCCGGCAGAAACATCTCGCTGAAGGAACGCAGCGCCATGCAGGACGCCATTTCCGCTCCGGCGGTGGGCGGAATCGTGCGGCTGACGCGGTTTATTCTCAAGGGAACGTTCCTTGTGGAACTGGTCGGCGCTCTCGCGCTGCTGCCGGCGTTCTGCCGGGACTATGGTCTGCGGGGCGTGTGGATGGCAATATTTCACTCTGTCTCCGCCTTCTGCAATGCGGGCTTTGACATTTTGGGACGGGCGGATGCGCTTTACCCCTCTCTGACGGCGTACATTGCCGACCCGCTGGTCAACATCGTCATCATGCTGCTGATCGTCGTGGGCGGCATCGGCTTTCTGACGTGGGATGACGTCTGCACTCATCGGCTGCACCTGCGGCGATACCGGATGCAAAGCAAGGTCATTCTGAGCGCAACGGCGCTTCTGATCGCGCTTCCGGCGATTCTGTTCTTCCTGACGGACTTTGCCGCCCTGCCCACAGGCGAGAGGGTGCTGGCGTCTCTCTTTCAGGCGGTCACGCCGCGAACAGCCGGCTACAA
>CAKTMW010000007.1 GCA_934574095.1 uncultured Oscillospiraceae bacterium
AAGGGGAGGATGATGGCGTTGCCGCCGGCAAACACCTTGCGGATATCCATATCCATGTTGCCCAGCACCATGCCCAGAATGAAGGGGATGATCAGGGAGATGATCTGCATGACCTGCGCCTCACCGAAACCAGCCTGGCCATAGAAGCCCAGGAACAGCAGCGGCAGCAGCGGCATGGAGCAGATCAGCATGATACCGAAGCTGGCCTTATCGGCCTTATCGCCGAAGGGGGAGATGATGCCTATGTACAGCGCCGCGTTGGCGCTGGTGACGGCGCACACGAAGGCCAGGAAGGAGATGCCCAGAAAGCCCTCATAGCCAAACAGGGCATAGAACAGGGCGCACAGCCCGTAGGCTACACCCAACCGCACCAGGATCAGCAGCACACCCCGGTGCAGGGCGTCCGCCATATCCGACAGCTTCAACTGCGTGCCGGTGCAGAACAGCATCAGGCCGATGATCAGCATCTGTCCGGAGGAGGAGAACATATCCTTCATAGGATTGCCCAGCGTGCCCCACAGATCAAAATCAAAAATACCCTGACAAATCGTTGTGATGATCGCACCAATGATCAGCGGCACGAACATGGTGCCGGCAGGCACCTTCTGCAGCGATTTCCAGATATTGATGTTCTTCTTGGCTTCCATACTCTTACGCTCCTTTGCGTTTTTCTTTATGCTGCCATTTTACGCGTTTTTCTTGCTTTTGCAAGAGAACGGAAGTATAATCTTTTGCAAGAGAGTTGTGCGGAGAGCACAAACGGGAAAGGAGCGCTTTTATAAAGGATGCAGCGTTATTGCTGGCGGATTTCTTTGCCCAGGACGACCTTGCGCGGCTGACTGCCGATGCGGGAGAGCTGCTGGACTGTCCCCTGATGGTCATCGACGACGCGTTCCGCGTGGCGGCCCATTACGCGCCGCCGGGCTTCACTGACCCCTTGTTTGACCGCGCCGTACAGCAGGGCGCCATCACCTATGAGGCGGGTGCCATCATCAGCAGAAGTCCGGCCCTGTCCGCCGGAGCGCCGGACTATGTGGAGGTGGCGGACAGCACCCGTCGCCGCCGCTTCGCGCCCCTGATCAGCGCCGGTGTGCGGCTGGGCTATCTGGTCTGCGTGGACCTCGGCGGCCATCTGGAGGACATTCCGGCGGAGACGTTCCGCACCGCGGAAACGGTGCTGGCCAAGCAGATGTTCGTGGAGGCCAGCCGTCAGGACAAGCCCTTCGGCACGGCGGAGGAGATATTGATGCACCTGTTGGACGGCGGCATTCCCTCGACGGCCTATTTCCGGCTCCAGCACCTATCTGGCGGATTTCCACCCCACCGCCTTCGCCCTGATCGACCTGGCGGCATATCACGCCCTGTATCTGGGAAAGAGCCAACTGAAGGACGAGCTGACTTACCGGTTCTATGCCTCCCACCCGTTTCTCTATCAGGGTGATGTCATTCTTTTTCTACATGAGGGATATGATCCTGCCGGATTTGACGCGCTTGTGGAGGAGTTCCACCTGAAGGTGGTCATTTCTGAGCCGGTAACGGAGCTTTACGGCCTGCCTGCCCTGTACCGTACCGCCCGTGAGGCACTGGACTTGGTCGCGGATGCCGATTTTCACGGTGGCAGCGTCTATCATGTGGAGCAGCTGCGCACATTGCTGATGCTGACTGCCGCCCAGCAGTACAAGAGTCTGATCCTGCCTCAGGTCAAGGCCCTTGCAGTCTGCGACAGGGAGTAGGGCAGCCAGTACTGCGAGACGCTCTATACCTATCTAACCTGCGGGCGATCCCTGAAGGACACCTGCGAAGCGCTGTTCACCCCACCGGAATACGGTGCTGTACCGCATCCACAAAATGCGGGAGGACTTCACCGTCCCGCTGGATGATCCGGCAGCTCACACGGCGCTTCTGCTGTCCACGGCACTGACCCTGCTGGACAGCAAGGGCGCGGAATTTTTCGTAGACGATCCGGAGCGGGCCGCTTACGAAATGGGCTGAATGGGTAAGAGATACAAGAGGCTGACACACGTTTCATGTGTCAGCCTCTTGCATTTTGTAAAGCATGGTGGTATACTCGTGCAAAATAACGTGGAGATTTGTTTTATCAGAGGACTTATCGCGCCATACCGGCACGATTCAAGTGGGATAGAATTCGGGAGGATTTTATCCCGCTATTTTTATTACAGGAGGTCTGTACCATGCTGCAATTTCAAAAAGACGACGCGCTGAACGGCGTACCCTTCGGCGTACTGGAGGTCGCATATCCCGCAAAGACCCTGTGGCGGGAGGATGCTTTCCGCGCCATGACGGAGGAGCACCTGCGAGCCCTGAAGGAGCGCTTTGCGGACTATGACCGCAAGGCGGTGTTTAGCGAGAATGTGTACTTCCGCTTCTTCAAGAAGTTCAAAAAGACCTATCCCGTTCTGATGCAGCTGGAGTCCATCCTGCTGAAGGGCCGCCCGTTCCCCCACGCGAACCCTATCACCGCCATCCCGTTTCTGGCGGAGCTGGAGACGCAGCACCTGCTGGGCACCCACGATGTGGAGCAGGTGCAGGGCAGTGTGCGGCTGTTTGCCGGAACGGAGAAAGCACCGTTTCCGGGAATGCGGGGCGAGGAGGTACACACCTACCCCGGCGATTTCTGCGGCAGGGACGACGGCGGGATCATTTTCAGCATGATCGCCGGAGCGGACGACCGTACCTGCGTCCGGGAGGGCAGCGCTCATGTGTTCTACCCCGCCTTCGGCGTGGCGGGACAGCCCACGGAGGCGCTGGCAGCGGTGCTGGACCGGCTGGAGGACTATGTAAAGACGCTGGCGCCGGATGCTGAGATGCACCGGCAGCTGATGGAATAGAAGAAACCTGAAAAGCCACCTGCAAGGGTGGCTTTTCTATGCCGGCAAGGCCAGAACGGCGAAAGATTTTCCGCTGCGTAAAGGTCATTGAGAGCGTATGACGCTGCTCTTCATGCCTTCCGCACTTCACCTGTGTGCAATTCCCGATAGGTTTTCACGATGATGACCGCCGAAATGATAAAGGTCAGAATATCCGACACCGGCATGGAATACAGCACACCGTCCAGACCGAAGAACACCGGCAGCAGCAGGGCAAAGCCCACACCGAATACCACCTCACGGAACATAGACAGCAGCGTTGAGGCCAGCGCCTTACCGACCGCTTGCAGGAAGATGAAGCACGCCTTGTTGATGCAGGCGAGGATCATCATGCAGAGATACGTGCGGAAGGCTTTAATGGCGAAATCGGTGTAGTAGCTGCTCTCATTGGCTGCGCCGAAAATGGCGATCAGCTGACGGGGAAAGCCCTCTGCCAGCACAAGCGCCGCCGCGCCCACCAGTGCCTCGGCCATCAGCAGCCTGGTGAATAATTCCCGGACGCGCAGCTTCTTCTCCGCACCCATGTTATAGCCTACGATAGGGATGCAGCCTGCCGCCATGCCCACCACGATGGAGATGACGATCTGGAAGAACTTCATCACGATACCCACCACAGCCATGGGAATTTGCGCGTACTGTTCCTGTCCGAACACAGCGTCCATCGCGCTATATTTGCGGAGCATATTGTTGATGGCCGCCATGGCTGCCACCAAACTGATCTGCGAAAGAAAGCTGGTGATACCCAGCGTCAGCATCCATCCGCAGATATTCCCCCGCAGGGCATAATCGCTGCCTGCGGGCTTGATGATCTTCATGTGCAGCAGATACCACACAGCAAGAAACGCCGTTGCCACCTGACCGATGACCGTGGCCACTGCCGCACCCATCATGCCCCATTTGAAGACGAAGATGAAAATCGGGTCGAGGATAATGTTAATGACGGCGCCGGAGAGTGTAGAGATCATGGCGAACTTGGGGTTGCCGTCGGCGCGGATGATGGGGTTCATGGCCTGCCCGAACATATAGAACGGGATGCCCAGCGTGATATAGAAGAAATACTCCTGCGAGTGATGGAAAGTTTCTTCGTTGACCGTGCCGCCGAACATAGCAATAATGTTGTCCGCAAAAATGAGATAGACTGCCGTTAAAACAAGACTGCTGGCAACCGATAACACAACAGCGTTGCCAACGCTGCGCTTTGCTTTCTCCATCTCATTTCTACCCAGCGCCATACTGACAAAGGCACAGCAGCCGTCACCTACCATAACGGCGATGGCCAATGCTACGACGGTCAGCGGAAAAACAACGGTGTTGGCCGCGTTGCCGTAAGAGCCGAGATAGCTGGCGTTGGCAATGAAAATCTGGTCGACGATGTTATAGAGCGCCCCCACCAGCAGCGAGATAATGCAGGGGACGGCATACTGCCCCATGAGCTTTCCGATACGCTCCGTCCCCAAAAACCGATTTCCGTTGTCCATAAATATCACCTTTCTTTCAGAAAATAAGAAATGCGTAAGTCCAGCATGATCCGGACTTACGCATTTCTGCCACACGATCTGATTATGGACTTTTGCAAAAAAACGCGCGGCGTTTCTGCAACCGGATTTACACAGAAACGCCACACGTTGTAGCTGTATTATAACAGACGCAAAGAAAAATTTCAAATGCTTTTCTGCAAAAAGCTCCTTGCGCTGTTTTTGCCAGAGGGAAACAGAATTATCTGCCGCTTCCCAAATCCAGCTCATAGGTGCACAGATAGAACAGGAACGAAGTCATCTGATAACGGCTGATATGGGTGTCGCAGGCCGCCAGCAGCTCGCCCAGCTCACTGTCCCGTGTGGTGATGTCCGTTTGGTCGCACCAGAGCATGGCCTTGATGACCTCGCCGCTGAGCCGGGGATTTTCCCGCATGGTCTGCCGCAGCATCTCCTGATCTACGCGGATGTCAATGCCGGACATGGCGGCGTAGCGGTAGATCAGCAGGCAGGCCGTCTGATAGTCCATGTCGTCGTCATAGGCCGTGTGCAGATCGCCCTGACGAAGCAGCCCCGTTTGATACGCCCAGCACACTGCGTCGTAGTAGGGACAGGCGGAGCCGTTGAATTTCTCACTTTCATAGTCGGGCGGCAGGGCGGTGTTGTCCGTCTCCGGCCGTTGGGCGATGCGGTACAGCACGTCCACAAATTCGCCCACCTTTGCCGTGGCCTTTCCGCCGAAGGTGTCCGGCGTCTCCGGGTCGATATACCCGTTGCGGTACATATAGAGGACGCTGGCCTGGTTGAAAATGCCCGTGATGTCCGTAAACACCACCGTATCCTCCAGCGTGCCGCCGCTGGACGCCTTGCCGAAAACATGGGCGTAGTAGTCACTGTTGACGATGTTGCTGGACATCTGGAACTTATTGTCCACATACAGCCGGTAGGCCTCCAGCTGCTCGTCAGAAATAACGATGCTCTCGTCGGCGGGGATCACCGTCTCCGTACCGGCATCATACCGGAAAGTCTTTGTCAGGAAGGACTTGTCCGACAGCACCGCCATATGTATGCCGTTGGACAGCACGTCGGTGCCCGCCAACAGACGGGAATCGTAATCCACGCCGAACAGGTTCAGCAACGTGGGCAGGATGTCCGCCGTGGAGCAGTATTCATCCACCACGATATTTTCCGAAAGGCCGGGCACATAGCAGATAAAGCTGTTGCGGTACTTCTCGAAGGTGGTGTCCAGCGTCTGGCCCGCCAGCTCGTTGTACTCCTCCTCCGTCAGGCCGTAGGGGTAGTGGTCGTTGGTCAGCACGATGCAGGTTTTGTCGGCCACGCCTGCCTTTTCCAAGCGCTCCATCAGATAGGTCAGCGCGTTCTCCAGCTCCAGATTGCAGGCGATGTACGCCTTCACCGGCTCGGAGTAGGGCAGGTCTCTTACCGCGTCCCGGTTTTTGTCGCTCATAGCGTTGTCCCAGTTGTACTGGTAGTGGCCGCTGAAGGTCATGTAATAGGCGTGGAAGGGTTCCTTGCTGCTGAGATAGTCGTCCACCGAGGCCTCCATCATCTCCAGATCGGAGGAGGGCCAGTCGATCTTCATGTTCAGTCCGGAGTCCGCTGCCTTAAAGGTGTAGCCCATGTTGGCGTGGGTGATGTTCCGGTTGTAGAAGTCGCCGATGTAGTCGTGATAGCCCCAGGTCTGATAGCCCTTCTCCTTCAGGGCGTTGCCCAGGCAGAAGGGCAGGTAGTTGGTGCCCGCCACGTTGAAGCTGGAATCCGTCTTGGTGCGGGACATATCGGGATAGAGTCCCATACACATGGTGTATTCGCCGTTGGTGGTGACGGACTGGAACGTGCCGTAGTAATTATCGAAGAGAATGCCCGTGTGGGACAGCTTGTACAGTGTTGGCGTCAGTTCCTCGCTGATGAACCAGGGGCAGAAGCTCTCGGCGCAGATGGTGATCAGGTTATAGTCCTGCAGAAGCCCGGTGTAGCTGTTCTTCCGGGTGGGGACCACCTGCGCCAGATATTCGTCCGTGGTCTTGCATATGATGTTATCCGCAGACGCCGCCAGATCCGCAAAGTCGATGCTCTCGATCACGTTATAGGAATTGCTGCTGTAGAGCTGCCTGGTGGCCGTGCCCAGCGAGGACGGTGTGATGATGACGCTGCCACTGCTGCCGAAGGCCATATAGTGGAGCTCCTGCACGGTGGTGGCCAGCATGCCCACGTTTTTGAAGCTGCTGTCGGTGGAGGTGTTCACATTGGTGAAGATCTTGTACACGGAGAAGGGCTTGTTCCGTCCGGCGTACATGATCCCCGCCGTTACCAGCAGCAGCGTCAACAGTACGCCCAGAGTGGCCAGCGCCTGCTTCCAGCCAAGCCGCACCTTCAGCACCTGCGCCTTCCGCAGCGTCAGACACAGGACCATCACGATCAGCGGTACCAGCAGCAGAAGAATGGGCGCCAGGTTCTTGCCGATACCGTAGAGAATTTGGGAGTTGAAGTTGACGATGACGTTCTCGCCCATGCTGACCTGGCTGATGGGCATAAAGTTGCCGAAGATGGCCTGATAGACCAGCTGCACCTCGGCAAACAGCACCTGCGCGGTGATGAGGAGCGCGCCTACGATCTGCCGCAGGATTCTGGGCAGGTACGCGGTCAGCAGCGAGCAGACCACGCCGCCCAGCAGGCCGAACAGCAGCAGATAGACCGCCCGCCTGTCCAGCGAGCGATAGACGCACAGGTGCAGACACAGCTCCACATAGACGCTGGTAAAGCAGAACAGCAGCAGACTGCGGCCCCACGTTTTCCAAAGGCTGCGGCGCAGACCCTGCGCCGTCTCAGGCGCCTGACCGGGCGCCTGAAGGGGATTCGATATCTCGTTGTTTTTTGTTTTCAGCATATATGACTCCTACCGGGGGTATCCCTCTGAGCGGAAGAGGGCGAAATTTGTCTCAATTTAAGCGCGAGGCATATCATACTGCATTTACAAGAAAAAAGCAATGATTCCCGCAAAGAATTTAAGAAAGATTTACAGATTTTCCACCAAGATTTTACCATTTTATGGTAGACAGCCGCGGCCAAAAGGCCGTCGGGCCGTATTCTGCCTTATGTTTTGCATAGATGAAAAGAGGTAAAATGGGAAAGAGCTATTGCAAAAGAGTAAAAAATTAGATATAGTATATTTCGTTTAATGCTGAGACCTGTGGAGGGATAACCATGATCGGTGAGAAGATAAAGGCCATCCGGATGGAGAAAAAGATCACAGCCAAGGAGCTGGCGGAACGGGTGGAGGTGACCCCCGGCTATATCTCCCAGATCGAGCGCGACCTGATCAGCCCGTCCCTGTCTGTTTTGATGCGCATCGCGGACGCCATAGAGACCCCGCTGGCCTCGCTGCTGTCGCAGGAGGCGCGGGAGCAGGTGACGGTGGTCAGAAAGGACAAGCGGACGAAGATACAGTTTGCCGACATCAATATCGAATACGAATTCGTAACGCCGTACAGCCGCAAGGGCGACGTCTGCTCCCAGATGGAGATGATCCGCGCGAAGCTGGGCCCCAAAAGCTGGGGCAGCGCCACCGTCCAGCACCACGACGAAGCCGGGGAATGTACGCTGGTTCTCAAGGGTACGCTGGAATATCACACAGGGGACACGGTGCATACTCTGACGGAGGGGGACAGCATCTATATTCCGCCCAAGACGTACCATCAGCTCTATAATCCCGGCGAGGAGGACGTGGAGCTGGTCTCCGTGATCTCTCCGGCCTGCTATTAAGTGTATACAGGAAAAACACCCGACAGGGAATGGCTGCCGCTATTCCCTGTCGGGTATTTCTTTTACCAAATAATTTAATTATAATAAAATATATTTATTAAAACTGTTGACAATGGACGGCGCTCTCCCTATAATAGCACTAAAGATAACAGTAAATAAATTTAGTGACAATAAACTGCCGGGAGGAAAGCGTATGAAGCCGTCTGTTGAGAAATGTATGCAGTGGGTCGAGCGGGATAAAAAGGTCATTTCGCCGTGTTCCCATCTGTCCTATTTTCCCCTTGTTGTCGCGGAGGCGAAGGGGGATATGGTCTATGATGAGGACGGAAACGGCTATATCGATTTTCTCTCCAGTGCGTCGTCTCTGAATCTGGGCAGCGGTCAGCCCGCCGTTCACACGGCTGTTATGGAGCAGATGGAGAAGGGGACCCAGTACACCATCGCGTACTCCTACAACCGCGCCAGCATCGAATACGCGGAGCGTCTGACGTCCGTCTATCCCGGCGGCGCGGCGGCCAAGGTATGCTTCGGCCTCTGCGGCAGCGACAGCAACGACGCGGCGGTGAAATTTGCCCGCGCCTATACCGGACGGTCCAAGATCATCACGTTTCTCAACGGCTACCACGGCAGCACCTACGGCGCGGCGTCGCTGACCGCCGTCTCCGCCAGAACGCGGCGGGGGATGGGGCCATTCCTGCCGGAGATATACAGCTTCCCCTTTTTCGATACATCGGTGGAGGACGCCGCCTGCGAGAGAGATTGTGTCCGGATGATCGAAGAGGCCTTTGCCGCCTACCTGCCGCCGGAGGAGGTGGCAGCGGTGATCATTGAGCCGATCCAGGGAGACGCCGGGCTGCTGCCCGCCCATCCCATCTTCCTGCAAAAGCTCTATGCCCTCTGCCGGAAGCACGGTATTCTTTTCATCGCCGAGGAGGTGCAGCAGGCGTTTTTCCGCACGGGAAAGTGGTTCTCCATCGAGCATTACGGCATTGTCCCGGACGGCATCGTGCTGGGAAAGGCGCTGGGAGGGGGCCTGCCGCTGGGCGCTTTTATGGCGAGGAGCGAGATCATTGACGCCCTGCCCGCGCCGGCCCACCTGTTTACCTTGGGCGGCAGCACACTGGCCTGCCGCGCCGGTATCGCCGCCTTCGACTATATGTGTACCGAGGAGTTCCAGCAGCTTCTGGCGGAAAATACGCGGCAGATGCAGCAGGGATTGGAGGAGCTCTGCCGCCGCTATCCGGAGAATCTGACGGGCATCCGCGGCATGGGAATGTCCCGCGGCCTTGCGGTGACACGGCGGGAGCCCGGTTCCGGCCGCATTGTTCCGGACGCCGGCGGAACGTTCAAAATACTGTACCGGGCCTATGAAAAGGGCCTGCTGGTGATCTCGCTGGGACAGAACATCCTGCGCATTCAGCCGCCGCTGAATATCCGCCCGGAGAATCTTAAAAAGGGCTTCGCCATTCTGGCGGAGGCTATGGAGGATTATCGCCATGGTAGCATCCCGGATGAGGTGTTTCGCTTCCGCCAGGGCTGGTGATGCTTCAAATTCTGAAACCACGCGGCAGGCGCGGAAAGGCTATCGCTCAAACACGGTCTCGCCGTTATATGTCAGCTTGCAGACGGTCTCCGGCTCGATAGGCTCGTCGAACTCGGTCATGAACATACAGCTGCCCTCGTTCGGCGCTGCGATGAACCCCCACCGGCTCGGAATAGGGTCGCCGTTTGCGTCAAATATCTCGAATCTCCAGGTATCGGCGGTGGAATCCACATAGCTGTCGAAATACACCGCCATGGACAGCTTGGAGCACTCGATCTTTTTCGCGAGGATCGTCTCGCCGCCGTAGGACAGGGGAACGTTCTCTGCCAGCACCTCGCTCTGCACGGTGACGGGTGTTTCATCCAGCGTGACCTTCCATTGCCCCGGAAGCACGGTGGTAAAGATATACTTTCCGCCCCAGTGCAGCTCAAGATAGGGGAGTGTCTCCTTATCAACCAGCACAAATTCCCAGATATAATTCCAGTCGGTGTCCGTTATGCTTGGATCAAGCGTACCCGGAGTATAGAACATGGCCCTCGACTCCGGATAGATGATGGTATCCGTTCGTGTGTCGACGAAATACCAGTTCTCAGGGTATGATATGTTTTGGTTTACCGGCCCCTTCATAACCATCTGTAGGACGCCGTTCTCCCAGCCGGCGTTGCAGATGGACAGGCCACCGTAGGGCAGCGGTATATCCGCGTCGCCCGGCTGCCATAGATACTCAAGATGCTGCGGCAGTTGACTCTGCAATAGCTTGGGCAGTCTGGCGTTCTCTCCGGCGTTTTCCACCATTTCCGCCACGCCGAAGTCTATCGTCACATCGTCAAACCACTTTTTCTCCTGCCAGTTGGAGAGGTCTATCACAAGGCCGTTGGCGCTGCCGCCCGGCTGCCAGTTGGCGTGTACGACGCCCTCCAGTTCGTTCTCCGGCACACCCGCCTTCCGCTCCAGAAAATACGACACATAGGCGCCGGACATCATCTGACCGGGAAAATAGAGTTCAAAGCCGAAAAAGTGACCCTTCTGATCCAGCACCGCACCCTCGTTGGCCTTCACAGAATAGAGAAGATATAAGGTGCGCTCGTCAGCGATCACCTTTTCAATCTTGATCTGCATTTCCTCCGTAGGCACGGCCTGCTGCTGTTGCTGCTCCGGCTGCTGCTGGGAGACCACCGGAACCTCGTCGTTGTCGCCGATAACGGTCTGGCTGGGGGAAAAGACGTCGCGCCACGACAGCGGGAGCCTGCTGACGGCAAATGCTGTCACGGACAGGCCCAGTATGACCAGCACTGCCACACACGCGGCAGATAATTTGGGAAAACGGCGAATCCTCTTCCTACCTGCTTTTGCGCTGTCAAAGTCAAGGGCTTCTTCCAGATACGCCGAATCTATGTCTCCGATGGCGGAAATCAGCTTATCGGTTTTGTGATCCATCATATGGTTACCTCCTTACGCTCCAGGTATTGATGTAGTTTTCTGCGGATTCTGCCGAGCCGGACAGACGCATTGTGCTCCGTAATGCCGAATGCCGCCGCAATCTCAGACAACGGTTCCGCGAACCAGTACCGCCTGACGAACATGACCCTGTCGTCCCGGCTCAGACCGGAAAGAAACGCGTCGATCTGCGCCGTCAGTTCGCTTACGGAAAGCTGCTCGTCCAGGGAGTTGTCCGGGATGCAGTTTTCCAGCTCGGACAGGGATACCTCAAACCGGCTACCCCGTTTCAGCGCGGAATTGGCCCGCAGCTTTTTCAGTGAGAGATTGCGGACGATGCGGCAGATATAGGGTCTCAGCGGGTCGGGGGCCTGCGGCGGGATGCTGTTCCACGCCCCAAGCCAGGCGTCATTCACGCATTCCTCCGCGTCCTGATGATCGTTCAGGATGTTGTGGGCGATTTGAAAGCATAGCGCACCGTACTTCTGGGACAGCTCCGAGATGGCCTGCTCTGAGCGCTCAAAGAGCAAGCGTATGATTTGCCGGTCGTCCATTTGGTCTGCATCCTCCTTTCTCCTATATAGCATAACTACCTTTTCGGCGGTGAAAGTCACATGGATCGCGATTATTTTGCGGCGCTTTTCCGCCGCCTGTAAGGCGGCGGAAAAGCAGGACCGGATGAGGTGATACCGCGGACATAGAAAAAAGACCGCGGAAGCGGTCTTTTTTTTGCGATGCACTTTTAGTCCAGCAGCCAGACGGTCACGTTCCGGCGGCCCCATACCACGCACTCGCCGTAGCTGGGGAACCAGACGTCGATGACGTTGCCGGTCATGCCGCCGGTGTCCTCGATCTGGCCCATGCCGTAGGACTGGATGAACATCCGGGAGTGATAGGGGAACACCTTGGGGTCGGCGGCCACGATGCCCAGGCCCACCGAGTGTCCGGTGGCGGTGGTCCACGCCGCGCCGTTTTCACCGCCGCTGTAATAGGCGGTGGAGTTGCAGGTGATCTTGTTGTAGTAGGTCATGCTGTAACCGGACTGGAACACCAGATAGCCGCCGCTGGAGCCGCCGCCATAGGGCACGTCGCGGGAGATTTTGTCGTCCCGCTCCACTTCCTTCACCAGGCGGCCGTAGACGATGATCTGGGCCTGGGCGGTACTGTCGCTGCGGTCCACCAGTACGGTGTTGACCAGCTCGCCCCGGCGGTACACGTCGTCATAGGTGTCGGTGGTCAGGCCGGGAGCGCCCTCCTGCAATATCACATGCTCGCCGTAGGGCAGCAGGTAGTCGTAGAGTACCTTGGTCTTGTAGGTGTCCACCTGTGTCTCCCGGCGGCGGCAGCGCAGCTCGTCGCTGATGTGGATCAGGGTCTTGAGTCCTGTGTTGTTGACGCCGATCATCTCGTCCTTGCCCACGTGGACGTCATAGCGCTCCAGCAGGTTCTGCACCGTCTCGGTGTAGGACTCCACCGTCAGCAGTTCGTCACCGTGGCGGATGAGCACCGTCTGTCCGGCGGTCAGGATGATCTGGGCGTCGCCGCCGGTGTCGTCCAGGATGCGCAGGGTGTCGCTGTCATAGGTGAAGTCGGGATAGCCGTCCACCAGGGCGGTGGCCTCATCCGTGACCAGCAGATAGGTATAGGTTTTCGTGGTGGTGTCCGATACGCACCAGGGCAGGCATACCAGCAAGGCGATGACCGCCACCGCCAGCCAGCGCATCCACACGTGGGCCTTCAGCTTGGCGGAGAAGCGCCGCAGAAACTGGTACTGGGGCAGCTCCCACACGGCTTTTTTCGTCCGCTGCCACCAGGCGCGGGCCGAGCGTACCAGCCGTGTATTGAGAAACCACGCCCAGAGCATACGGCCCATCAGCGCGAACACGTCGCCCAGACGCCACCAGAATACCCGAAAGGCCCGTCGCAAGGCGCGGACCTCCTCGGTCTCGCCGAAGGTCTTCCAGCTGTCACTCATGCAGCGGCAGGCGAACTTGATGTTGGGCCAAAGTTGTTGCAATCGTTCTTTCATAATACCTCGAATGATATCCGTTTTCCCGCGGCAATAAACCGCGGAAGGGCGGGATATGGAAAAATACGCCACAAAGTATATCATTTTCAGTAAAATTTGTCAAGTTTTCCCCACCGGAGGGAAAAGCGACGGCCAAAATGCCCGCCGATTTCCCAGTGAAAAACAGGGGGGAAGCGCAAAAAAGAAGCGGCCTCACCGCTTCTTTTTTTGCGCTTATTGTATCCCTGCCGCGGTCAGCATGCCCTCCACCCAGACGGGGTCGGTCTCAAAGGGCTGTGTGCCGTAGGAATCATCACCGGCCATGAACACCAGGCCCAGGAAGGTATCGTTCTGATAGCGGGCCACCACGTTGCCGCAGACGAAAAAGCCCCGGACCCGCAGCTGGCTGTCCATATAGAGACCTCCGGCCCAGAAGTCCCTGTCCGGCCGGTCGGGGATTAGGGCAAAGTCAAAATCATACCACTCCGCCCGGTTGCCGTCAGGCGTCTCATACTGCCACACGGGGGAGAAGTTCATCAGCTGATAGGCGTGAAACTCCCCTGGGGTGTTTGCGTAAGCGTCCAGCTCCTGCTGCATGACGGCGTCGATCTGTGGCTTGAAGCGGGCGTAGGCCGCCTGGTCGATGACCTCGTCATAGTCCCGGCAATGGCGCACCAGGTCGTAGAGGGTCTCGTCCCGGAAGTAGCCCTCGCCGCGCTCGGCGGCGCTGTAATAGCGGACATAGACCACATTTTCCGTGAGGCCGCACTGGGCGTACAGCGTATCCGGCAGCTCCATCCGCCAGAAGGGGCAGGTGTCGGCGTAGCCTTCGGCTATGGCCTGCTCCCCGGCGATCTGGTGCTCCGCCGCGCTGTTGAGGGCGTCAGCCGCCTGTTGGGCCGTCACCTTGGGGTAGTAGTCGGGGATCGCCCCGATGTCCTCCGGGCGGATGCGCCGCAGGTGCTCCGCCATGTCGACGGTCTGGTACGCCGGTTCCTGGGCGTCCTTGGCATGGCGCACCAGCTGATAGAGGTCCGGGTGGCGGAAATAGGCGTCGATCTCCCGCTCCATCGGGTAGGAGGATGACGCCGCCGCGCCGATATCGGTCACATGGACGATATCCTCGATGCTGCCGCAGGAGAGCATCAGGCAGGGGCCGTCATGGACCTTCACGCCTATGAACCACAGAAAATCCCCATTCTCAGCGCCCGTCTGCCGCCCTTCCTCCGCTGTGATCTGGCAGAGGGCGGCGGCGCGCATGGCCGGGGCCAACTCCTCCGGGGTCAGGCCGGTGTATTTCTCCGGGTCGACAAAGTCCAGGCGGTCCGCCGTCACGTCCGCCATGGCGGCGGCGATGTTGCCCGTGGGCTGCCCGGCGTCCGTGCCGCAGGCTGCCAGCAGGGCCAGCAGCACCGCGGCCAGAAGCAGGCCGCAAAGCTTTTTTACCATACCGTATTCTCCTCCTGCCCGTCGGCGATGCGCATGGCGTTGTCCACGATGATCCAGCGGCCTTGGTCATTCTGGGCCAGATAGAACTGCTGGGTGACATTGCCGCCCTCAAGGAATGTGCGGGTGTGGTCGTACTCAATGTAATAGGCGGCGTCCACCACCAGGAAGTGGTTGGTCAGCAGGTCGTCGGACCAGCCGCGGCCGATGGCCAGGTCGCTGCCCAGGTAGCTCTGGGATACCCGTTGGGTCTCGGCTTCATTGAGGGAGAGGGCGTCCACCCGGACATTGCGGGCGTAAGAGCGATGGTCTTCCGCCTCGATGGCGGTGCGGACGGACGCCAGGGGATCGGCGGAGGGGGCCTGGAGCCAGCCGTCGTACAGGTAGAAGCGCAGGACAGGAAAGCTCTCATGGCCGATGGAGGTATCGCTGATGATCGGGACGGTGTCGCCGGGCCACAGCTCGGCGGCGGCGCCATCCGGCGCATAGTACAGCCAGTTGGCGTGGGGAACGCTGTCGGCGCCGTTCTCGCTGCCGGACTCCAGGACGGTGAAGGTTGCGCCGGGCGAGACGATGTAGATATCGTTTTCAAAGACCTCATCCGCATCCTCCCACACCTGGCCCTTCTGCATCATGTAGACGTCGGTCACCTGGACCGTCAGGTCCAGATAGGTGAAGGTCTGGGTGGTCAGCTCCGCCTTGTCGGGCCAGTCGGTCCACAGGGAGGAGCGGCTGGCCTGCTGCATGGCCGCCAGCATGTCGCTGGCCCAGGCCCAGTCCTCGTCAAAGGGCGGCACGTAGTAGTTGTCGCTGCCCATGAACACCAGGCCCAGGAGGGTATCGTCCTTATACCGGGCCACCACATTGCCGCAGTTGGAGAAGCCCCGCAGGCGCTGCTGGCCGTCCAGGTACATGGCGCCCGCCATTGTGACCTCCGCCGGGTTTTCGGCCAGGAGGGCGTAGTCGAACTGATAGAGCTCCGCCCGGTTGCCGTCGCTGGTCTCGTACTGCCAGGTCAGGGAGAAGCTGACCAGCTGATAGGCGTAGACCCCGCCGGGGTCGTTCGCCAGGCCGTCCAGCGTCCGCTGCATGGCCGCGTCCAGCTGGGGACGGAAGGTCTCGTAGGCGTTGTTATAGTCGATACTGACGTCGGTCTGGGCGTGGCGCACCAGATCGTAGAGGGCCGTGTCCCGGAAGAAGGCGTTGCCGCCGTCGGTGAAGCGGGCGTGGTCGGCGCTGTTCGTGAGAGAGAAGTGGACGATGTCCGCCGCCGCGTCGTTGCAGGTCAGCGTGACGCTGAGACCGTCGCCGTCCCGGAAGGACACGCCCCAGTAGCGCTTGCCGTCGTTGTCACCGGCGGCCACGGCCTCCTCCTGGGTGATCTGGCTGTCGACGGCCCGGTTCATGGCCGCTACCAGGCGGCCCAGGGTAATGTCAGGGTACTGCTTCACGTCCCAGTCGGCGACGTGGTCTGCCGTCAGGGCGGCCATGTAGCCGGCAATGGTATCCGGCCGGGCCGCCGCTTCGTCCTTCTTGGCCCCGGTGAAGGTGCAGCCCACGCACAACGCCGCGGCCAGCACCAGCGCGATAGCCGCCAATGCCGCCGTCCGGGGCTTTTTGGCCAGCAGGACGATGCGCTCGTGGAGGCTGGTCCTGCCGCCGTCCATGGCGGTGGCCGTCAGCAGAGGGCTCACGCCCCGTCCGCAGGCCATGCGGATGAGGGTACGGCCATAGGCGGCCCGCTCCGCCTCGCCCAGAGTGCGGACGGTGGCCTCGTCACAGGCCAGTTCACCGTCCTGGCGGGAGAGCTTTGCCGCCCACCACACCAGGGGGTCCCACCAGTGGAGGGCGAGACACAACGTCCGCAGCAGGGCCCACACATGGTCGCCCTGGTGGAAATGGGTGGTCTCGTGGGCCACGGTGTGGCGCAGCAGGTCCGGGTCTGCCGCCGTCTCCGCCGTCACGTAGATGGCGGGGCGGAACAGGCCGAAGAGACAGGGCACCGCCCGCTCCTGGGCCACGTAGACCGGCAAAGCCGCGCCCTCCACCGCCAGGGGGCGGCGGTTCTTCCGCAGCCGCCGGGAGAAGCGGAGGTTCACCGCCAGAAACACCAGCAGCGTCCCGCCCGCGCCGCACCACCACAGCGGCAGCAGCACCCTGCGGGCTGTGAGAGCGCCGGTCATGCGGTGGAACTGGCCCTCCGGGGCGCTGGGCTCCGCCAGCGTGACAGTATTATTGGCCGCGCCGCCGATGGGGTGGCCCTGGACAAAGCCGTTGTTGGTCTGCCAGACGGCGTCCACGTGGCGGACGCTCTCCACCGCCTGGACCGCCGGGGCCTTTTCCACCACCGACATGACGCTGAGGTCTGTGCTGCCGAAGCTGACAGGGAGCAAAAGCCGCGCCAGCACCAGCAGCCAGAGGGCGTATTGCAGCCGCAGGCTGATTTTGCCCCGCAGCAGATAGCGCAGGGCGATCACCGCCGCCGTGAGAATACACGAGGATGCCATCCATTCAATCATGCTCTTCCTCCATTTCCCGCAGGATTGCGTACAGCTTGTCGATCTCATCT
This sequence comes from uncultured Oscillospiraceae bacterium, assembly GCA_934574095.1. Taxonomy (GTDB): domain Bacteria; phylum Bacillota; class Clostridia; order Oscillospirales; family Oscillospiraceae; genus Vescimonas. The sequence goes on from CAKTMW010000007.1 coordinate 17,150, forward strand.
TGAGACAGCGTCTGCTTCTTCACCAGCGAGCTGACCATCATACTGACGCTGCCCTGGTACACCCGCTCCAGCAGGTGCTCGGTCTCCCGCACGGCGGCATCCTCCCGCGCCACCAGGGGGCGGTATTGCTTTACGCCGTCCCGGTTCTCGGCGCTGACGGCGCCCTTGTCCTCCAGCCGCCGCAGCAGCGTCAGGGTGGTGCTGCGGCTCCAGCCGGTGGTTTTTCCCAGCGCGTCGATGATCTCCCGTCCCGTCCGCGGCGCGGACGTCCACAGGCACTCCATCACCTGCCACTCGGCCTCCGTCAATCCCATATGCGCCATGGGTCTCACCTCCTGTTGTCTACATCTGTAATCACAATGTAGCATATTGGTTTACATTTGTCAACAAACGGATGAAATTTTTCCTGACGCAATGACCTCTGCGTAGGGGCGGGGCTCTGCCCCGTCCGCCGTTCAATGGAAAATTCCACCACAAACCGAAAGGGAGGGGTAGAACCCCTCCCCTACGCACAAACACCGTACCGTATGGACAACAAATCCCCTCCGGTACGTGTACCGGAGGGGATCGCATATCACAAATCCACAATAACCGCCTCATGTCCCGTGGCGGGCAGGAACTTGTCCAGTACGTCGCGGGTCTTCATCCGCAGGGAGGAGGTATTCTTACAGGGATGGCAGCCGAACCACTCGTCCTCCGCCACAGCGCGGTCGATGGCCAGCGTGACCCGGTGGTCCGTGTCGTTCGTCAGCCCCAGAATGGACGCGGAACCGGCGTGGCAGCCCAGCAGCCCGATCAAATCCTCCTCGGTGGCGAAGCTCAGGCGGGAGGAGCCGATCAGCTTGGAGAAATCCTTGGTGGAGAAGGGCTTGTCCGCCGGAAGGCACAGCAGATAGAAGGCGCTGCGGTTCCGGGGCGTCAGCAGCAGGTTCTTGCAGATGGAAACGTCCAGCGTCTCACTGATGGCGGCGCAGTCCTCCATGGTAAAGGCTGCCTCGTGATCCACGCGGGTAAAGGGAATATCCAGCCGGGCAAGACACTCGTACACCCGGTTTTCCACCTCGCTGCGGCGCTCCGCCGGAGCGCCGGTATAGACTTCCATGGCTTACTCCTTTCCCATCAGCATATCGCCCACGCGGTAGATGTCGCCCGCGCCCACCGTCAGCACCAGGTCGCCGGGCTGGGCCAGGTGACGCAGGGTCTGGGCCGTTTCCTTCAGGGTGGCGCAGTAGATGCTGCCGGGTATCCGGGCGCACAGGTCGCGGGAGGAGATTCCTACCTCGTTGGTCTCGCGGGCGGCGTAAATCTCCGCCAGCACCGCCACATCCACGGTGCGCAGCTCCTTGACGAAATCGTCAAACAGGGCTTTGGTGCGGGTGTAGGTATGGGGCTGGAAGGCGCAGATCAGCCGCTTGTGGGGCAGGCTGCGGGCCATGTCCAGCAGGGCGTGAAGCTCGTCGGGATGGTGGGCGTAATCGTCGTAGACCTTGGCCCCGTTGTACTCGCCCTTGTACTGGAAGCGGCGCTCGGCCCCACCGAAGGAGGCCAGGCCCTCCTCCACCGCCTTGCCGTCCACGCCCAGCACATAGGCGGCGGCCGCCGCGGCCAGGGCGTTGGAGATGTTGTGTTTGCCGGGGACGTGGAGCGCCACATGGGCGTAGGGCTTGCCCTCCGCCACCACGTCGAAGCAGGGGAAGCCGTCGAAGAACGAGACGTTATCGGCGTACACGCTGGCGGAATGGTCCTTGACGCTGAACCAGTGTACCGGGCGGTCCAGGTCCGCCAGGGCGGTGCGGGCGCCCTCGTCGTCGCCGTTGGCAATGATGAAGCCGGTCTCCGGCGTCAGGCAGGCGAACTGGCGGAAGGAGCGCTCGATATCGCCCAGGTCCTTGAAAAAGTCCAGATGGTCCGCTGCCACGTTGAGGATCACCGCCACGGTGGGGAAGAAATTCAGGAAGGAGTTGCAGTATTCGCAGCTCTCCAGAATGATGGTGTCGCCCTTGCCCACCCGGTAGCCCTTGCCCAGCAGCGGCAGGGTACCGCCGATCATGACGGTGGGGTCCTTCCGGGCGGCCATGAAGATATGGGTGGCCATGGAGGTGGTGGTGGTCTTGCCGTGGGTGCCGGACACGCACAGGGCGTTGCGGTACGCCTGCATGATGGCGCCCCAGCCCTGGGCCCGCTCATAGACGGGGATGCCGCGGGCGATGGCCCCGGCGATCTCCGGATTGCTGTCGTGGATGGCGGCGGTGCGGATCACCAGGTCGCAGTTTTGCAGATTCTCGGCGCTGTGGCCGATGGCGACGGGGATGCCCGCGCCGCGCAGGTGCTTGACGGTATCGCTGTCGGTCATATCAGAGCCCTGAACGTTCAGGCCCATGCCCTTCAGCACCTCGGCCAGGGCGCACATGGACACGCCGCCGATGCCCGCCATATGCACACGGACGCCGGGACGCAGAAAATGCCGGATATTTTCAGTAGGATGCATCATACTACCGATCTCCCTGTTTCTCATATTTCAGCTGCACCTTATCAAAGAAATGCGCTGTTTACAAAATAATATCTGATATATTATAATACCCATAGAAGGAAAGTGCAACCCGGTTTTTTTACGCGGTGCCTCTGCCGCAGTCGGCAGAGATACAGACAGGAGGAGCACCATGAAGCATATCGGCAGATCGCTGCTGGCCCTGATGTTGGCGATTTTTTTGGCGGCAGGACTGTACGGCTGCGGCGGGACCAACGGCCCTGATGGGCCCAAGCAGGAAAATCCCGGCGCAGAGGAGCCCGTCATCCCTCCGCAGGTTCCTGTACGAGTGTTTGCTGTCCGTCAGGCAGACGGCGCTATACTGACTGACTTGCGCTATACTTATGACCAATATGGCAACAAGACGGCGGAGATCAACTATCAGTTCGGCCTGCTGCCGAAAGGTTACTATACGTATGAATATACCTATGGCCCCGGCGGTATTCCCGTCAAGCGGACCACATATCTGCAAAGTCAAGACCTGTCACAGATGACGGCAGTGGAGACCTTTGATACCGATGGCCGCCTGACTGGACGGCAGGAGTACAACAACGACGGCAAACGCACGTTTGAATACGCCTATGATGAGCGGGGCAACGAGACGCTGTATCTCTCCTGCGATGAGACGGGGCGGATGGTCAGCAAGCTGGAGACCGCCTATGACAAGAACGGCCAGCGCGTCAGCGAGCGGTATACCGAGAGCGACGGCAGCGTCACCTATCGGGAGTATCAGGGCGAACTTTGTTCCCGTCGGGTCGAGACGGACGCCAACGGCAGCGAGATCATATATACATATGCGATCCAGCATGACACCCGCGGTAATCTGCTGACGTACAGCGCTGTTAGCGATAAGACGGGAGCGTTGAATTTCCGCCGGGACTATCAGAACACCTACGACAGCAAGGGGTGTCTGACCGGTGTAGAGGTTACCGATCAGAACGGCGTGTGTCTGGAAAAGACCTATTACCGCTATGACCGGGAGGGACGTCTCATCCAGACGGACAGCAGCGAATTTGCCGAGAACCACGAATCCCGCCAGGTCTGGGATACGCTGTATGCTGAAAGCGGCATTCTATTGCAGCGGGATCATTTTGAGCAGTGGACTACCGATGGCGTGACAGAGGAAGCCTCCTCCTGCTATCTGTATGATCAGCAGGGGCTATTAACAGACTTCACCTACCGCAAAAATGGAAGCAGTCTGCATTTTATCATCGGACGGATCAGCGGGCAGCCGGTGGTGCTGGAAAAAGTCTGCGATGGGCCATTGCTTTTTTCGGACTTTGACCTGGTCTTTACCGGGGAGAATGATTTTACAATGGACGGCACACCATATACAGCGGGTGATGCTGCTTTTTCCGGTAGCGGCAGCTATACCCGTATATATACCTACAAGGAGGACGGCCGCCTGAGTGCTATTGAGGAGACCGCGCCGGACGGCATTGTCACCAAGCAGTGGACCTATACCTATCAGCGGCCCCACAACGCACCGGAACAAACGGTGGCAGCGATCCCCTATAACGGCGGCGCATCCTCTATTTCCATTTACAGCGATAATAATACGCTGCTGTCTACCGCTTCCTTTGTCCGTAATGATGCGGGCTTGTACGACCAGATGACCACATGGGAGGGGTCCTTCCACTTTGTCTATGGCCTGGATGAGGACGGACTGACCACCGGCGTCCGGTATGACGCCAATGGTAAAGCCAGGGGCAGTATGACCTATGACAGCCATGGCAACATGATACGGGAAATGCTCTATGGCGATCCCCATGCCATTGAACTGGCATATACCTACGACGCCGTGGGCAAGCAGATCACCTCCTACCCCTGGAGCAGCAGCGCCACGGCCTACTGCGCCTATACCTATGACGAAACGGGCTGCTGTACAAGCATGATGTTATATGATGGCGAGGAGCTGCTGCCGGAGCAGCTGCTGCCGGAGCAGCTGCTGCCGGAGCAGCTGCTGCCGGAGCAGCTGCTGGAGCGGTATACTTATTCTTATGACAGGGAAGGCCGTATCAAACGGATGGAATGCCGGAATATCCGCGGGTCGATGGAAGGCTATATCCTATATCAGTACGGTGAATCAGAAACGCCGTGAGAGGGGGAGGTGAGACCGTGCTCCCACAGGAGGTACAGGCCGTTCTGCGTACACTGGAGCAGGCCGGACACGAGGCATATGCCGTGGGCGGCTGCGTCCGGGATATTCTGATGGGCAAAGCGCCCCACGACTGGGACGTGACCACCTCCGCCCTGCCGGAGGAGACCATGGCCCTCTTTGACCATTTCGCCATCCCCACCGGCCTGCGGCACGGCACGGTAACGGTCCGCAGCGGCGGCGTCTCCTGCGAGGTCACCACCTTCCGCACCGACGGGGACTACCCCGACCACCGGCATCCCGCCGCCGTCACCTTTACCCGCAGCCTGCGGGAAGACCTTCAGCGCCGGGACCTGACGGTGAACGCCATGGCCATGGACGTCAGGGGCGCGCTTTACGACTTTTTCGGCGGACGTGAGGACATTCGCCGCCGGGTGCTGCGGTGCGTGGGCGCCCCGGAACGCCGCTTCCGCGAGGACGCCCTGCGCATCCTGCGGACGCTGCGGTTTTCCGCCACGCTGGGCTTCGCCATTGAACCGGAGACCCACCGGGCGCTGCGGGTTCAGTGCGGCGACCTGCGGTACATTGCGGCGGAGCGTGTCCGGGAGGAGCTGACCAAGCTGCTGTGCGGACAGGAGGCGGGACGGGTGCTGGAGGAGGACCCGCAGGTGCTGGGGGTGGTGCTGCCGGAGATATTGCCCTGCGTGGGTTTTGACCAGCACAACCGCCACCACTGCTACGACGTGTGGGGTCATACGGCCCACGCGGTAGCTGCCGCTCCGCCCGATCCGGTGCTGCGGTGGGCCATGCTGCTGCACGATCTGGGCAAGCCCCGGTGCTTCACGCTGGATGAGCAGGGCGTGGGCCACTTCCACGGCCACCACCGCCCCAGCGCGGAGATGGCTGAGGATATCTGCCGCCGCCTGCGGTTCGACAGGGCCGCTGCCCAGCGCATCTGCCTGCTGGTACGGTATCACGACCGGCCCATCCCCCTGACGGAGCGGGCCATCCGCCGCGCCATGAATCAGCTGGGCGTGGAGGGCCTGCGGCAGCTGTGCGCCGTGAAGCGGGCGGACAATCTGGCCCAGCATCCGGACTACCGCGGCCGCCAGCGGGAGATCGACCGGGGCGAGGCCATCATGGAGCAGCTGCTCCAAAAGGACGCCTGCTTCAGCCTGAAGCAGCTGGCGGTGAACGGACGGGACATGATGGCCTTGGGCCTGAAAGGCCCCGCCATCGGTCAGGCGCTGCAAGCGCTGCTGGACGCCGTCATAGACGGCGCGGCGGAAAACGACCGGGATGCCCTGTTGGCGCTGGCCGGGGCGTATGAGAAAGCCGGCGCCTGGCCGCTTTCGCTTGAATCGGCAGAGCTGCCGGTTTCGGCAGAGCCGTAAGGCGCTTTGCCTGCCCGCTCTTGTCAACCCCCGCGTTTTCTGTTATAGTAGACCCACCAACCATAAGGAGAAACAACAATGGATCTTTGCGATCGCCGGGAGATACAGGCGCTTTTGGAGCGCCACGGCTTTCATTTTTCCAAGGCCATGGGCCAGAACTTTCTCATCGAGGGCTGGGTGCCCCGCGATATCGCCGATGCCAGCGGCGCGGACGAGCGCACCGGCGTGCTGGAGATCGGCCCCGGCATCGGCCCGCTGACGGCTCAGCTGGTGCGCCGCGCCGCCCAAGTGGCGTCGGTGGAGCTGGACGCCCGTCTCTACCCCGTGCTGCGGGAGACCATGGCGGGCGCGGACAACTTCACGCTCATTGAAGGCGACGCCATGAAGCTGGATTTTGCGCAGGTGGTACAGGAGCATTTCGCCGGGCTGCGGCCCATCCTCTGCGCCAACCTGCCCTATAACATCACCACCCCCATCCTGACCAAATGCGTGGAAAGCCGCTGCTTCGACAGTCTCACCGTCCTGATCCAGAAGGAGGTGGCGGAGCGCATCTGTGCCAGAGCCGGAACGGCGGAGTACGGCGCGTTCACCGTGCTGATGCAGTACTACACCGCGCCGGAGCTGCTGTTCACCGTCCCGCCCATCTGCTTCCTGCCCGCCCCCAAGGTGACCTCCGCCGTGATCCACTGTCCCATGCGGAAGACCCCGCCGGTGGACGTGGTGTCCGAAGCCGCCCTGTGGCGGACGGTGAAGGCCGCCTTCGCCCTGCGGCGCAAGACGCTGGTGAACTCCCTGCAAACCGGCTATCAGCTGCCCAAGGAGCAGCTGACGGAGATCGTCGCCGCCTGCGGTCTGGAGCCCTCCGTCCGTGGCGAACGCCTGACGCTGGAGGACTTCGCCCGCCTCACCAACGCCCTCCACGCCGCGGAACAGGCAAAATAAGCCATCGTTCACAAAACTTTCACGCAATATGAACGGAAACTATGGTATACTGGAAGCTACATTCTACGACGAAATGAGTGACGACTTCTGGAACTGAACAAAAAGACCATCCGCAATATTCTGCTGATCGCCGTCGGCGTCACGGTGGTGTGGTGGCTGGTGAACCACGTTGACCTGCTGCTGTCCATTCTGGACGCCGTTCTGGGCATTCTTTCCCCCATTCTCATCGGCCTGATCCTGGCTTTTGTGCTGAATCTGCTGCTGAATCCGCTGGAGCGGCTGTGGGATAAGCTGTTCCTCAAGGAGAGCAGCAAGCCCATCGTGAAGAAGCTGCGGCGGCCCGTCTGCCTGCTGCTGAGCTTTTTGATCGTGCTGGGCGTCATCTTCGCCGTGTGCTTCGTGGTGATCCCCCGTCTGGGCAGCACTGTGGTGGACATGGTGAACACCATCTCCGACTATGTCAAGACGCTGGACGTGCGGTATGACGACCTGCGCGCCACGCTGGAGCAGTACGCCATCACCCTGCCGGAGATCGACCTGGGCAAAAACGACCTGCTGACCAAGCTCACCGACCTTCTGGCCAAGGGCGGCTCGGCCTTGCTGAACACCACCATCAGCGTCACCACGTCGGTGCTGTCGGCGGTGGTGAACCTGCTGATGGGCGTGGTGTTCTCCATCTACATACTGGCCCAGAAGGAAACGCTGGCCCGCCAGCTGAAAAAGCTGCTGTACCTGACGTTCCCGGAGCAGAAGGTCACGCCGTTTCTGGCGTTTCTGGGCCGCGTCAGCCGCACGTTCTCCCAGTTCATCACCGGCCAGACCATCGAGGCCGTCATTCTGGGCACGCTGGTGCTGCTGGGCATGCTGATCCTCCGCCTGCCCTACGCCCCGGTCATCGCCGTGCTGGTGGGCGTCACCGCCCTGATCCCCATTCTCGGCTCGTGGATCGGCGCCATCGTGGGCGCGCTGCTGATCCTGCCGGTGTCCTTCATGAAGGCCATCTGGTTCGTGGTGTTCCTCATCGTCCTGCAGCAGATCGAGGGCAACCTCATCTACCCCCATGTGGTGGGCAAATCCGTGGGCCTGCCGGGTATCTGGGTGTTCTTCGCCGTCATCATGGGCAGCGGACTGGGCGGCGTCGCCGGTATGCTGCTGGGCGTCCCCGTCTGCGCCGTGATCTATGACGAGGTGCGCCGCGCCATGCGGAAAAAGGAAGCGGCCCTGACGGCAGACGACCGCGAAAGGGTTTCCTGATCGTATATTCGTAGGGGCGGGGTTCTACCCCGCCCTTTTCGTTGACGATGGTGTTGTCGTTAAACGGCGGGCGGGGCAACCGCCTCTATGAAGCCGCGCCGCGGCAGCAAACAAAAAACAGGGGCCGGTGACGGCCCCTGTAAATTTTATTACTTATTCCGCCATGTGGACGGACTCAGCAGTACCAGCAACGGCATCAGCTCCAGACGGCCCATCAGCATAATAAGGGCCAGCACCAGCTTGCTGAACCACGACAGGGGCGCGAAGTTGGCCATGGGGCCCAGCGCACCCAGCGACGGGCCAACATTGCTGATACAGGTCAGCGATGCCACAAAGGACTCCGTGAAGCCCAGCACATCCAGCGAAACCACCAGCGTACCGGCCATCAGGATCAGCAGGTACGCCACCTGAAACATGTGGGCGGAATTGACGGCCCGCTCGTCCACGCTCTGGCCGTCCATGGTGATAACCGACACCCGGTTGGGGTGGATGATGTGATCCAGCTCCCGCCGCAGGCTCTTGACCTGCAGCATCAGGCGGCTGATCTTCATGCCGCCTGCCGTGGAGCCGGCGCAGCCGCCCACATACATCAGCAGCACCAGAATACACCGGCTGAAGGTGGGCCACAGGGTGAAGTCCTTGGTGGCGTAGCCGGTGGTACTCATGATGGTGGTGGCCTGAAACGCCGCGTCGGTGACGGATTCGTACCAGCCCTGTCCCAGCTCCACGTGCAGGTCTACGCAGATCAGGCCGATGGTGGCCGCCAGAATCAGCAGATACCACCGCAGCTCCTCGCTGCGCAGAGCGTCCTTGATTCGACCCCGTACAACGGCGTACAGCAGCGAAAAGTTGATGCCTGCCAGAAACGTAAAGGCCACGATGACCCATGTGATAGCGTCGGACTGATACTCGGCGATGGAGGTGTTGCGGACGGAGAAGCCGCCGGTGGCCATGGTGGTAAAGGCGTGGTTCACCGCATCAAACCATGACATTCCGGCGATACGCAGCGCCACGGTCTCGGCGCCTGTCAGCACCACATAGATGACGTAGAGAATCTTGGCGGTGCCGCCCACACGGGGCACCAGCTTGGACTTGATGGGGCCGGGGCTTTCCGCTTTCATCAGATAGTAGGCGCCGTCGCCCAGATGGGGCGTCAGCGCCAGAAACAGCACCAGAACGCCCATACCGCCCATCCACTGGGTCTCGCTGCGCCAGAACAGGATGCTGGGCGGCAAGCTCTCCACCGAGTCCAGAATGGTGGCGCCGGTGGTGGTCAGACCGGAGGCAGTCTCAAACAGCGCGTCCACGAAGGAGGGGATCGCGTCAGCCAGCAGATAGGGGAACGTGCCCAGCAGCGTCAGCGCCACCCAGGCCATTGCCACGGCGGCGTAACCGTCACGGCCCTGCATCCTGCCCCGCTTCACCGGCACCAGATACGCCAGCGCGCCCAAAATGCCGCACAGCAGCGCTGCGGAGAGGAAAGCCTCCCAGCAGCCGTCGCCATAACCCAAACTGACCAGCAGCGGCAGCAGCATAAAGCTGCCCTCCACCCACAGGATATACCCCACTGTACGGGTGATCAATCGTATATTCATGAAATAAATTACCTCTTTAGTGCAAAAAACGGACAATTACTATTATTATATCCCTGGCGGCGGGAAACTGTCAAGCATTACGGATGCTTTCCAATATGGGCGCATAGAAATAGGAGAGAAGTACTCAAAAAAAGGAGCGGTGTCATATGTTTCAGCGTCTGCGCTGGCTGTGGGCTTTTCTGCTGGCGGCGGCCGCCGCTGTCATTTTGCGGGGGCTGGCGGCCGCTTTTCCGGGACCGGTGACGGATGTGTTGTCACCGGTGAACGAAAGTCCGTGGGAAATGGGCAAATTGGCGTTCTGGCCCTATTTGTGCGCAGCGGTGGCGCTGTGGCGGATGACGCCGGAGGCGAATTTCCGCGGCGGACACTGTCTTGCGGCGCTGTCTTCCACAGCGGTGATGATAATACTGTGGGGGCTTCTGTGGGGAACAGCGCCTGCATATATCCTGTTTTCTGCGTCAATAGGGGGAGGGGTGGCGCTGTACAGCGTGATTTACAAGAAAAAGTGGGGAGATGGCATGGCGTGGTATCTGGCGGCGGTGCTGCTGGGCGTGGCCTATGTACTGCTGACGGCCCGGCCCTTGTCAGGCGGGATATTCCGGATACCGGGGGACGTTTCCGCCATGGGGACCATCCCATTTTAATGCCGTGGACGGAAAAAGCCCCCGAAAGGGGGCTTTTATTGGTACATTAAGGGCGGTTATGGGTGCGTTTCTGGTACATAAAAGGCGGTTATGGGGGCATATTTTTCCCCTGTTTTTTCACCTCAGCCCGTGACGTAGCAGACCACGAACCAGACGCCGCTGTCCTCGGCGAACCAGATGAGGTCCGCGCCGAAGGAGGCGAGAGTATCGTTATCCAGCTGGGTGACGCGGCGGACACGCTGCACGGTGAAGGTGAAAAGCTCGCCGGTCATGTCGGTGAGATTCAGATGCTCGCCGCCCGCCAGGGCGGCCATCATATCCAGCTGACCGGGATCGGACACACCGGCGATGGTCAGGGAGCCGTCATACACCGTGCCGGAATAGCGGGCGGGACGGTAGAGAAGACCGGGGTCGCTTTGCAGGTCGCCCACCGGCAGCTTGACGCCCTTTTCCGGCAGCTCCAGCAGGGCGATCACATCCAGACCGTCTACCGACAGGGCGGGCATGGCGTCGTCGGAGCGGTCCTCCAACACGCCGGGGAAGCGCTGGGGCAGGGCCTCTTCCACGGTCCGGGCCACAGCGGCGGCGTCCGGGAGGTCCTGGGCGGCGGGACCGGAGCCGTAGGCACGGAACAGCTGCCAGGCGGCGAAGAGAAACACGCCGCAGGCGATGACCAGAGGGATCAGCAGCAGGAATTTACGCTTCATGGCGTTTTCTCCGGGACAGGAGCACCAGCGCCGCCGTCAGCGTACCGGAGGCGGCCAGCAGCGTCCCGAACAGGGGCAGATTGGTGGTATCGCCGGTGCGGGGGGAGGTCGTACCGGGGGTGTTGGGCTTGCCGGGTTCGCTGGGGTTGGACGGCGTGGAGGGGGTGCTGGGACGGGTATTGATGACGATGAAGGTGCTGCCGTTCTTCCGCTGGCTGACAGTGTAGCCCTCCGGCACGGCGGGCTCGGACACGGTCCAGACGCTGCCGTCGTTGGCGGCGGTCCAGGTGTACATCCAGTTGTTGGCGGCGTTCAGCACCCGCTTTTCCTGCTGCTTGCCGTCCTTATAGAGGACCACGGTGACGCTGTCGGGGCGCTTGCTCTTGTCGGCGGCGTCACGCCAGGTCTTGACCACGTGGTAGGTGAGCTGGCTGGGGGAGGGGTCGTACCGCTCCGACTTGGGAACGGCGGCGACGTCATAGAACCAATAGCCGTTGTCGTCCAGGCCGGGGACGGAGATGACGAAGCTGTCAAACACATAGGTGACGCCGTTCACCTGGCCCCGGAGAGCGGAGACCAGATACAGACCCGGCTTCAGGCCGGTGAATTTTACGGCGCCGCTGCCGCCCACGGTCTGCGTGGCGGTGGCGCTGATCTGGTCGGCGGCCACATAGGAGCCCAGGGTGACGGTCAGCTCCCGCCACTCGGTCTGGCTGCGGGGGGCGTTGATCCGCAGGGGATAGCCGGAGAAAGCGCCGGTCAGGGCATAGACGCCGTCGGCGTCGATGGAAGCGGCCTGATAGATGCTGACCTGCTGGCCCTCCAGGGCTACGCCGCTGACGGAGTAGGTCAGGGTCAGGGAGCATTGGGCGGCGGTGTCCACGGCTTCGCGGGCGTCGCCGGTATAGTTGGCGGCGGCGGGGACCACGGAGGTCAGGACCGTGATCACGGTCAACAGCAGCAGCGTCAGATAGCGGGCGGCTTTTTTCATAGCAGTTCTCCCTCCTCGTTGATGGGCAGCTTCGGCTTGGCCGGTTCTAAAAATACGATGACGATCAGCACCAATATCATGGGCAGGGCCACGACGGGGGCGACGATCAGTTTATCCACGATAAAAGCCTCGGACATGCCGTTCAGTGTGCGGACGTCCTTGGCATCCACCTGGCGGCCGCGGACCAGCAGGCGGTGGGTATTGATGCCGTAGGGGGTGCAGGTGACCAGGGTGCAGTAGTCCTTGCCGGGCTCAATGAGCAGGTCGTTGACGTCGGTGGGCAGGACGGTTTTGATCTGGTCGATCTGATAGACCCGCGAGGTGCCCAGAACGGTGATGCGGAACACGTCGCCCACCTCCAGGCGGTCTAGGTCGGTGAACAGCTTGGCGGAGGGGAGGCCCCGGTGGGCGGACAGCACACAGTGGGTGGAGCTGCCGCCGATGGGCAGGCTGGTGCCCTCCATGTGGCCGCAGGCGTTGTTGAGGACCGAGGGGTCGGTGGTGTGGTAGATGGGCAGCTTCACCTGTATCTTGTCGATGTCGATGTAGCCCATGATGCCGTCTCCGGCGGCGTTGAGCAGGTCGTGATAACCCTCCAGCTCCCGGTAATCGGTAAGGGGGAAGGGGAGGGCGGCCAGGGCCTCGTTATAGTCCTCCGCCGCCTGGATGAGGGCGGAGTAATCCTTGGGGGCCAGGCTTTTCACCAGCGCGTCATAGTCAGTGATGGCCCGTGATTGGGTGATGGAGTTCCAATAGCTGCTGACCGAGGGGTACAGCAGCAGGGAGAGGCCCACGAACAGGATACTCAGCAGTATGATGGTGATCTTTTTGCGAACTTTCATGGGTGTCTCCCCGCTGTTGTGTGATGGGAACGCTCCCCTGAGGAGCCGCGGGAGGGCGGCCCCTCAAGGGGAAACAAAGGAAAGAGGTTGGCGTGGTTTAGAAGTTCTCCTTGGAGATACGCTTGTTGGTCACCAGGAAGATGCCCGCGCCCACAACGGCCAGCGCACCCAGGGCGACGAACAGGACGGTGCCGATGCCGCCGGTCTCAGGCAGCTCGGTGCCGGAGGAGTTGAGAATGCTGGCCTGATCCACGGAAATGTCGTACATCTCGGACTTATGAGTGGTTTCGCTGACCGGCAGCGTAACGGGCTCCTTCAGCAGGTTATAACCGGCAGGGGCGGTGATCTCTGTCAGGGTGTAGGTGCCGGCCTTCAGACCCTTGATGACCACGTTGCCACTGGCGGGGGTAACAAAGGACGTATATGTCTTAGAGATGTCCAGACCGGTGACATTGCCCTCGGTGCCGGTATAGGTGTTGGCCAGGTAGTAGATGTCCTGACCGGTCACCTTATACAGCGTCAGGACATCGCCGCCAGCGTTTTTCAACTGGAACTCAGCGCCGGACAGCGGTTTGTTGTCGGTGTTATGCTTGTATACGCCGATGGCGAAGGAGTGGACGGTAACCTTGCTGGGAGTATCGTCCTCGTCGCCTCTGGCGGTGTCAAACTTCCAGGAGAGCTTGGCCTCATTGCTGTTATTGACGGTGTCGGTGCCCACGGAGGCGTTGCCCTTCAGGGTGGCGGTATAGGTGACTTCAATGGTGTTGGGAGTGCCGTCTTCGGCGGGATAGAGGAAGTTACCGTCGGTGTCCTGCCAGTTAATGTGGATAGTAAACACGCCGTTGTCGGTATTCGAGTGGCTCCACAGGTTATCCGCAATGGTCGTTCCATTGACCTTTACCACGATGTTCTTCAGGTCTACGTCGATGGCGGCGCCCATAGTATCGGTGATAACGTATTCCTTGATCTTGTCGACACCGTCATAGTTGAGGGCGTTGTTGACCTTTACCACGAAGTTGACGGTTTGACCGATGTCAGCGCTGTCGCTTCTGACCAGGCTGCCGTCCGCCTTCTTGATAAACTTGCCGGATTCTCCCTCGTCGCCCCAGCCGGGGGTCTGGTTCTTGTCGATGATGGTGACGGCGTTGTCCACGTTGGTGATGGTGACGGTGGCGCCCAGGGTGCTGGAGATGAAGTAGTAGCCGTAATCAAGATTCTCAAACTTGACGGTGGCGCGGTTCGCCGTTTTGCTTTCGTCGGAGAAATTTGCGGCCGCGGCCTTTACTTCTCCGCTGTTGAACCAGGCGATAATGTCAGCGCCGGCGTCAGCTTTGGCGGAGACGGTATAGCGTTTGTTGACGGTGGTGTTTTCCAGGGTGAAGAGACCGCTGTTTTTGACCAGTTTATACCAGGGACTGCTTTCATCGATGGTATAGGAAGCGGTGTTGCTGGCGCCATAGGAGGCGTCGAACACCTTGTAGAGCTTATACACTTTGCCGGGGGTGGCGTTTTCGATGGTAATGGAGCCGGTGCCGGCGGCGAAGGCTGTGACGGACAGGGCCAGGGTCATGACCAGCGCCAGCAGCAGCGCCAGAAGCTTTTTGCAGTGTTTCATGGGTCGTTCCTTTCTCTTTTTCATGTGATCGGGTGTGTCCTGGGGCGGCAGGGGAGTGATTTGCCGGTCAGGAAGGGCAGATGGGTGTCTATGCCTCCTCCTTTCCGTACCTGCGCCTTGCGACGCACCCGCCGATTATGGCGATGAGCACCAGCGTCAGACCGCCGAAGATGAAGAGCTGGGGCGGAACGCCGCCGGTGTTGGGCAGCGCTACGCTGACGGTGTTATAGACGGTGATGGCAGTGTCGCTGGTGATGGTGAAGGTATAGGTATCGCTGTCGGCCAGCAGGGTATCGCCGTTCTTGATGGTGACGTGGTAGCCGTCGTGGCTGGGCTCGGTAATGGTGACGGCGGCGTTGTCGGGGACGGCGATCCGGCCGGTGGAATGGCCGCTTTGCAGGGAGTAGGTCTTAGAGAAGGTCTCGCCGTTGGAGGTTTCGTAGGACACCAGAATGGCGTAGGTGCCGGAGGTGTCTGGGCCGGAGGCGATTTTTTGGACCTGAAGATAGCGGTCGGCATTTGTGTAGGTGTTGATGAAGGAGAAGGTCTCCGACGTGCTGCTGCCGACGGTGACGGTTTTGTCGGGAACGTCGGCGGCGAGGGAGTAGCCGGCGATCTCGGCGTTGGCCTCCTCCACGCGGATGGTCTTGCCGATCAGGCCATTGACGGATATCTGCTTGGAGAGCGTATAGCCGGTGACCTGGTTTTGGGTTTTGACCTCGGTCCACTGGGCGGACAGCTCGCTGGCGGTGTAGGCGGCCAGAACGCCGCCGGTATTATTGTCGACGATGCGGAAGGTCAGCTGATAGAGCAGCTGCTGGCGCTCGGCCTCCGTCAGGGCGGTGTTGATGGTCTTGGTGATGGTGATGGAGGCGTCGGTGGGGTTCAGGGGCGGCAGCTCCTGACCGAACCAGACATCGTCCAGGAAGTTGCCCAGGTCGTGGCTTTCCGGGTTGCCGCTGATGAAGAAGAAGCGGGTCAGATACTGGTTCTCCGGTACGGCATAGGCGCCGGTATAGGTACCCCAGTTGGCGTTGTCCTGAATCTTTTGGACGTAAATACCAGTGGTGGGATCCATACTGGAGACGTTATTGCCGATTTGCGCCATAGCCAATTTCCGCAGGCTCTCGGTAGAGGAATACTGGCGTGCCGTGCGCTCCGGCATGATGCACAGATACATGGTGTCCACGGTGCGGCCCGTGCTGGGGCGCATGGCGTGGGACAGCTTCCAGTTCATGGTGACGCCGGGGATGGTCACCACGTCCTGATAGAGGGCGTTATCCGCTTCGGCGTTGATTTCGGCGTACTGGCCGCCCTCCTTGGCATAAACATAGGTCTGATAATCACCATTGCCGTACAGGCGCATCCAGACATTTTTATTGCTGCTGTTGCTGTTGCTGTTGAGACGAACGATCTCAATGAGTTGGTCGCTGGCGGTGGTTTGCCACTTCAGGGTGGAAGTGTATTGTGTGTAGTCATATTGCTGGTAGACGCCGCTGCTGACCTCAGGGGCCTCGAAGCTGCCGTTCAGCACGGAGCGGTTGTAGATGGTGTTGGTAGCAGTGCCGGACTTGCCCGTGGACTGGCCGTCGGCGTATAGGGTGGCCTGATAGGTGATGCTGGTCTCATCGTCGGTGATGCCGCCGTTGTCCAGGGCCAGGTTCAGCTGGCAGTTGCCGTTGCCGCTGAGGTTGGAGACGGCGCGGCCGTTGACCTTGTAGAATTGCTTGGCCACCGTGGTGTAGCTGCCGCTGTCGATATTGCGGGCCCAGTTGAAAGAGACGGTGTGGCCGGACAGCTCGCTGTTGGGGTCGGCGGCGGAGGCCACGTAGCAGCCGATATTCGCCACTTGATCCGATACGGAGACGGTGACGCTGTTGGACACGGACACGGCCTGCAAGGCCGGAACGGATGCGGCGTCTGCCAACGCTTCATCGTCCAGGGCGAACATGGCAGCCTGGGGCGCGGCCTGCACGGCCAGTCCGCCGCTGGCCATAAAGTCGGCAATGCGGCGGTTCAGCTCGTCCAGCTCACTGTCGGACAGGGCCATGAACTCGTCATTGCGCCGGGCCAGCTCCGCGTCGTCAATGGCGGCCAGCTCCGCGCCGGTCAGCTCCATGAGCGGCCTGTCCGCGGCGGGGATAGTATTGGCGTCCTCGCCGTCCTCCGCGGGGAGGGTATCCTCATCATCGGCCGCGGCGTCGTCCTGGTCGGACGGGGCAAAGCAGGCGTCGGTATGTATGTGCTCCGGCAGCTGGCAGATCAGCCCCTGGGGCTCCACGGCGGGGACGGTCTCCAGACACTGGGCCGTGTGCTGATGGGCAGGCAGGTCCCGGACGGGATCGTCCGGAGGGGAGACGGCGTCATCCTCGGCGGGGATGGGGTCCTCCGTCCCGGCGGGCGTCTCCTCTTCCGCATCCTCGACAGCCGCATCGCCGCCGACGGTCTGGATGGCCGCGTCCGCGTTCTCCGGCTCTGCCGCTTGCTGGGGCTCTGCGGTGGGAGTGGCGGTCTCCGGCAGGGTGCAGATCAGCTGTCCGCTGCCGTCAAAGCAGAAGGCGTCGTGGGTGTGGCGGTAGACGGTCTCCTCCTTGCCGCAGGCCAGGACACCGTCGGCGTCATAGCAGGCGTCGGTGTGGCTATGGGCCGTCAGGGCCTCCTGACACACGTACTGGACGTGTTCCGGGACGCCGGGGGTCTGGTAGCAGCTGCCGGTATGGGTGTGCTGCTCGTAACCGCAGGTGGTGTCCGGCGCGGTCTCCAGCGTGATGGCGGGAAGGATCAGCGCGTAGGTGGTGATGAACACCACCAGACAAACGGGCACGGAGAGTATCTTGTACCATCGCCGCCGCTTTTGGTGGGCGTTATTCATCTTTTCAGCCTGTGATTGCAGTTCTCTGTTCATGTCGCTCACTTTTCAAACATCCTATTATATCTTTCCGAATACGTTCAACGGCCAGATGCGGAACACGATCTTGCCCACGATCTCGCCCTGCTCGATGCAGCCGACGATGGAGCTGCGGGAGTCCATGCTGGTCTCCCGGTGGTCGCCCAGCACAAAGTAGCTGTTGGGCGGCACGGTATAGGGATACTCCACGTCGGTGGAGCCCAGAGTCTTTTGAGAGATATAGGGCTCGTCCAGCGGCGAACCGTTGACATAAACGGTGCCCTGGTTGTCCATATTGACCACGTCGTCGCCCACGGCGATGATCCGCTTGACCAGGATGCGGTTGTTGTAGTAAAAGGCCACAATGTCGCCCCGGCACAGGTCGGCGGATTTGAGGGACAGCACGATCTCGCCCTCCTCCAGCGTGGGGTCCATGGAGTTGCCGTACAGCTCCAGCACCGGCAGCAGCAGCGTGGCGATGAGGATGCTGACGGCGGCCACGATGACCAGGGTATAGACGGCGCTGCGCAGCAGCGTCCGGTAGCGGCGGCGGAACCGTTCGCGCCGCAGCTCGCCGGTCAACTCCTCGATGGTGGGGAAGTCGGGCTCCTGAAGGGGAAGCAGGCTGAGCTGCTGGGGGGCGGCCTCCGGTATTTGGTTGTCCGTGACCGCCTGGGGGCGGCTGTCCTGGTGTTGGGTCATGGGGTATCCCTTCTGCCGTCCGCTTACAGGGGCGGGCAGCGCCATACAGTGTCGATGATGTCCTGGGCTTCCTTTTTGGCGTCCTCCAGTATCTGGGCGGCCTGGCGTTCCTGGGCCTGGGCGCTCTCAATATACTGTTGGGCGGCGCGGTCCGCGTCCTCAAAGACACGGTTGAGCTTCAGAGCGGCTTCGGCCAGTGTGCCGGAGGAGGACACGGCGATGTCCCGGCGCTCCAGCTCGGCCTTGGCCAGGGCCAGCTCCTGCTCCACACGGGCCAGCTTCTTGCTCTGGGCCAGCAGCATCTCCAGCAGTTCGTACCGGTTCAGTTTTTTCAGTTCTTTTTCCGTCATATCGATTCAATATCCTATGTACATAATAAAAACGTGCAATTGGTCAGAGGGTATTGGGCAATACTTTCGTCATCAACTGTACGTCTTGATTTTATTGAAGTTGGGTTACCGGACGGCGGGGTGCTGTTTGGGAATTGCGGGATGCGCGAAGCATAAGCATCACGTCCTTTCGAGACATCGCACGGTGGATGTGCGGCGTATATTATACATTATACATTATTATTATTATTATTATTATTATTATTATTATTATTATAGCGACACCGTGTTGAGCAGTCAAGGGTGAAAAACGATTTTCTAAAAAAGAAATATCAAAAAAATCAATGTAATATGCAATATCATGTCAAGATGTTGAAAAGAAAACCGGGAGTGAAAAAGCCACTGCTTTCCACTCCCAGTTTTTTGAGGGAGAAACGGACCCTTACACCACGGCGAAGAACTTCACCAGGAACAGAAGGGTGATGACATAGGTCAGGGCGGACACGTCCTTGGCCTTGCCGGAGAACACCTTGATAACAGTGTAGGAGATCATGGCCAGACCGATGCCGTGGCCGATGGAGCCGGAGATGGGCATGGCCAGCAGCATGATGAACACGGGGACCACCTGATCCAGATCGTCGAAGTCCACGTTCTTCAGGCCCTGGAGCATCAGGATGCCCACATAGATCAGGGCGGAGGAGGTGGCGGCGGCGGGGATGATGGCCGCCACAGGGGCGATGAAGATGCAGGCAAG
Source organism: uncultured Oscillospiraceae bacterium (assembly GCA_934574095.1). Lineage (GTDB taxonomy): Bacteria > Bacillota > Clostridia > Oscillospirales > Oscillospiraceae > Vescimonas. Next base: position 36,431 of record CAKTMW010000007.1, read on the forward strand.
GAACATGAACGCGGAGGTCAGGGAGGTCAGACCCGTGCGGCCGCCGGCCTCTACGCCGGAGGCGGACTCCACGAAGGTGGTAACGGTGGAGGTGCCGCAGCAGGCGCCTGCCACGGTGCCCACGGCGTCGGACAGCAGAGCCTCCTTCATCTTGGGCATGTTGCCCTCCTTGTCGGTCATACCGGCGCGGGAAGCGGTGCCCACCAGCGTACCGATGGTGTCGAACATATCGATCATGCAGAAGGTGATGATCAGGCTGATGGCGGTGAACCAGCCGATGCGGAAGAAGTCGGTGAAGTCAAACTTAAAAAGGGTGGTGTTGACCATATCCTGGAAGGGGGGCAGGAAGGATGCGCCCTCCAGAGAGGCAAAGGGATTGGTGTGCAGGAAGAGGAAGCAGCCTGCCCAGTAAATGACGGAGGCCACCAGCATACCCACCAGAACGGCGGCCTTGACGCCCTTCTTGGCCAGGAGGATGATGACGAACAGGCCGATGAACATGGTGACCACGGTCAGCACCATGGTGCTGTACTCCGCACCCATGTGGTCCTTGATGACGCTGGGGGTCATGGCGCCGAAGAAGTCACGGAGGACATAGAAGGGGGAGGAGTAGCCGTTGCCCTCGGCGTAGATGCCCACGTTGGAGCCCAGGCCGATGTTCATCAGCATCAGGCCGATGGCGGGGCCGATGCCCAGACGGACACCCAGAGGAATGGCGTCCACGATCTTGTCGCGGATGTTGAACACGCTCAGCAGCAGGAAGACGATGCCCTCCACCAGAATGATGCACAGCACCGCCTGGAAAGCGCTGGTATAGTCGGTGTTCAGCATGGCGGCCACGTTGCCGGCGATGACGGCAAAGAAGCTGTTCAGACCCATGCCGGGGGCCATGACAAAGGGCTTGTTGGCCAGGAAGGCCATGCACACGGTGCCGATGGCGCTGGCGATGCAGGTGGCCAGGAAAACGCCGTTCCAGAGGGGGGTGCCAACGGCGAAGTTGGTCAGCAGGTTGGGGTTCAGGGCGATGATGTACGCCATGGTCATGAAGGTGGTCAGACCGGCAAGAATCTCCGTCTTGACAGTGGTGCCGTTCTCCTTCAGGTGGAAGATGCGTTCCATTGTGATGAGTCTCTCCTTTATACATTTTGTCGATACGTGGGTATCTTAACAGTGGATACCCCTATCTTAACGCACCTTTCGGTGTTTTACAAGACTTTTTGTCAGGAGAGCTGATAAATTTTTTAGATAACAGCAATCAGCGGCACAGCTCCGTGCGGCGGAGGGAGGTGTAGGGCCGGGCGCTCCGGATGCGGGCGGAAGCGGTCATATCCACATCGGCGTACAGCAGTTCCTCGCCGCTGCCTGCCTGGGCGATGGTGTCACCGTTGGCGTCCGTCACCAGAGAGCGGCCGGAGAACACCATGTCACCCTCCGTGCCGGTGCGGTTGCACATGGCCACGGCCACACTGTTCTGGAAGGCCTGGACCTTGATCTCCCAGTCGAACATCTCCATGGGCTCGCTCTCCGTGTTGGCGGTGGGAATCAGGATCAGGTCAGCCCCCATCAGCGCCTCGGTGCGGATGCTCTCAGGGTAGTGGCGGTCAAAGCACACTACAATGCCGATTTTCCCGTGGGGCGTGTCGAACACCAGAAAGCCGTCGTCAGAGGGGGTGTAGTAGTCCTGCTCGTAGAACTGCGCCGCCTGCGCGATATGCACCATCTTCTGGCGGCCCAGCAGCGCGCCGTCGCTGCCGATCAGCAGCGTGGCGTCAAAGCAGCCGGAGGGCTCGCGCAGGTAGAAATTGGGGGCGGCCATGATGCGGTTCTCACGGCAGGCGTCCTGGAATTGGCGGATGATGGGGTGGTCGGCGGTCAGCAGTTTGTCCGACACGTTACAGCCCTCGTACTGGGGGAAGAAGCGGTGGAGCTGTAACTCCGGATAGAGAATCAAATCCGCGCCGTGAAGGGCGGCCTGCCGCAGGGCGGACAACTGGCGCTCCAGATTTTCCTGTTCGTTGTCGCTCATGGCGATCTGGCAAAGGGCGAGCTTCATAGAGTGTTCCTCCTGAAAATGTTTTCCCTATTGTACTACTGGGTAATCCGAGACGCAAGGTTTTTTTACCGGGAAACAGCAAAAGGCACGGACAAGGGGATCGTCGATCCACTTCCGTGCCTTTTGGCGGTCATATGCTTTGGGGTTCTTGCTTTTGCGGGTCACGGGGTTCAGCGGGCCCCAGGTGTTCCGCATCATAGCGTCACGCCTGCGCTTCTCCTTTTTGGAGAGCTTTTCATAGGGAATGAATTTTTCCATATCATGTCTCCTTTCGGTGGTTGGAGAGCATGATAGCAGAAAAAGAGGACGTTGTCAAATATCCGGGCTGTCCTGATAGCGCTGGATGATCTGCTGGGCGACGGCGCGGCGGGTGACGCAGCGGTCCATGGCCTGCTTTTCGATGAGGCGGTGGGCGTCCTGCTCGGACAGGCCCTCATGGTCGATCAGCAGCCATTTGGCCCGGTTCACCAGACGTATCTCCGCCATTTTTTCCTCGATGGTGGCGGTTTTCTGCTCCATCTTCCGCAGCCGCTCGCGGGTGCCGCACAGCAGCTGCAGGGATTGCAGGATGAGCTGGGGAGTGGTGGGCTTTTGCAGCGTCAGGACGCCGTAGGGCGACAGGCGGGCGGAGATGTCCGGATAATGCTCGGCGCCCACCAGCAGCAATACGCCGGCGGCGCTGGTGTCCGCCACGTGGAGGGCCAGGCGGGAGCCGAACTCGTCCGGCAGCGGCGCACTGATGATCACGATGTCATAGGACTGTTCCAGCAGGCAGCGGCGGGCGCTGGCCACGTCGGCGACGCAGCGCAGGGGGGAGTAGCGGTCCTCCGGCAGCAGCTGGCGGAGAGACGTATGAAATTTTTCGCGGGTGGACACCGCCAGTACACTGTAAGTGCGCTGGATAAGTTCCATGGTCGTCCCTCCTTTCGGTGGAAAGCGCTTACTTGGTGTAGTAGTCCAGTACGGCCTGGGGCAGCAGCCGCGCCAGGAAGGGGCTGCTCTCGGCGGCGGCCTTGGCCTGGACCAGGGTGGCGGGCAGGGTCTGGAACTGGGCCTTCACCTGCTCGGTGGCGCTGAAGAAGTTGATGTCCGCTGCGGGGGGCAGCTCCGTGCCGCCGCGGATGCCGTCAAGACCGGCGTAGATCAGCAGGGCGAAGGCCAGATAGGGGTTGCACAGGGGGTCGGGGGAGCGCAGCTCCGCCCGGCGGTACTCGCCCTGGGCGGCGGGGATGCGGATCAGCTGGGAGCGGTTTTCGCTGGACCAGGAGATGTAGCGGGGGGCCTTGCTGCCGCCGAAGCGGAGATAGGAGGCGTCCACGGTGTTGAGGAACACCGTCAGTTCCCGGATATGGGCCAGGATGCCGGCGATGACGCGGGGCATCACGTCGCTGCCGTCGGCGCTCTTGGCGGAGATATTGATGTGCATACCGTTGCCCGGCTGGCCGCTGAGGGGCTTGGGGGAGAAATCCGCCGCCAGACCGTTGCGCACCGCCACGCTGTCCACCACCGTGCGGAAGGTGACGGCGTTGTCCGCCGCCGTCAGGGGTTCGGAGTAACGGAAGTCGATCTCGTTCTGCCCCGGTCCCTGTTCGTGGTGGGAGCACTCCGGACGGACGCCCATCTGCTCCAGTGTCAGGCAGATCTCCCGGCGGACGTTCTCGCCCTTGTCCTCCGGGGCGATGTCCATGTAACCGGCGTGGTCGTAGGGGATTTTGGTGGGTTCGCCGGATTCGTCCCGGCGGAAGAGGTAGAACTCCATTTCCGTGCCGAAGGCGAAGGTGACGCCCATCTGGGCGGCGTCGGCCACGGCTTTTTTGAGAAGCTGCCGGGCGTCGGCCTCGAAGGGCGTACCGTCGGGACGGGCAATGCCGCAGAACATCCGGGCCACACGGCCCCTGTCCGGCCGCCAGGGCAGCAGGGAGAGCGTGGCGGTATCCGGCAGTAAGAACAGGTCGGAGTGGACCTCGTCGCCGAAGCCGGGGATGGCGGAGGCGTCAAAGGCGATGCCGTAGGTGAGGGCGCGGTCCAGTTCATCCGGCAGGATGGAGATGTTCTTCTGGCGGCCGGACAGGTCGCAGAAGGCCAGACGGATGAACTTGATGTCCTCCTCCGCCACGTATTGCTTGATCTCGTCTTTGGAATAGTTCATAGGTCTGTCCTGCCTTTCTCAGTTTGCAACGTACATTTGCTGATAGGGGTTGGCGCTGTCGGGCGTGATGACGGTGTAGGGGTCACGGAGCAGTTCCTCCGAGTCGCGGCCGAACAGGCGGCAGTATTCCCGCACATAGGGGGCGAACTCCGCAAAGTCCTCCTCGGCGGCGGGGCGGGAGGTCACCTGTGGGGGAAAGGGGATGTTGGACACATCGCCCCGAAAGACCATTTTCCCGCCGTGCATACCGGTGCAGGGGAAAAAGCCCGCCACGGGCCGTCCATCGGTATGCAGCGCCAGCACCAGGATCAGGCCGCCGGCCTGGTATTCGCCCAGAAAGCTTCCGGCCCGGCCGCCGATGACGATGACGGGCTTGTGGTCCTGATAGGCCTTCATGTGGATGCCGGTGCGGTAGCCGGCGCTGCCCTCAATGTATATCTCGCCGCCCCGCATGGCGTAGCCTGCCGCGTCGCCGGCGCTGCCGTGAATGACGATGCGTCCGGCGCTCATGGTGTCGCCCACCGCGTCCTGGGCGTTGCCGTTGACGGTGATCTCCGCGCCGTTGAGATACGCGCCCAGGGCGTTGCCGGGGACGCCGTCGATGACGATGCGTTTGCCGTTCATACCCGCGGCGATAAAGCGCTGCCCCAGACAGCCGCAGATACGGCAGTCCGGCCCCGCGGCCCGAATGGTATCGTTCAGTTGGGAATAGGAAAGTGATTTGGCTTCAATGAAGTCCATATTGTACCACACCTCCTGCTTTTTTTCCATGCATTTTTTCATAAAAAATCGTGATAACAGCCATTTCATTCTCCCGCGTGGGCGACGCCCAGGATCGCCAGCTCCTTTTCTGTCAGGTGTACGCCCCGCAGCATGACCCGGTTGCCCCGCAGGGCCTCGATGGAGTTGATGCCCATGCCGCCCATCATCTCCTTGATCTCCCGCTTCCAGGCGGTGACCAGGTTCACCAGGCGGGCGGTGGCGGTATCGGGGTCCAGACGCTGCACCAGGTCGGGCCGCTGGGTGGCGATGCCCCAGGCGCAGCGGCCTGTCTGGCAGGTACGGCACAGATGGCAGCCCATGGCCAGCAGCGCCGCCGTGGCGATGTAGCAGGCGTCGGCGCCCAGGGCGATGGCCTTGACCACGTCGGCGGAGGAGCGGATGCTGCCGCCCACGATGAGGGAGACGCTGCTGCGGATGCCCTCGTCCCGCAGGCGCTGGTCCACAGCAGCCAGGGCCAGCTCCACGGGGATGCCTACGTTGTCCCGGATGCGGGTGGGGGCGGCTCCCGTGCCGCCCCGGAAGCCGTCGATGGCGATGATGTCCGCGCCGCTGCGGGCGATGCCGCTGGCGATGGCGGCGATGTTGTGGACCGCCGCCACCTTGACGATAACGGGCTTTTTGTACTGCGTGGCCTCCTTCAGCGAGTAGACCAGCTGGCGCAGGTCCTCAATGGAGTAGATGTCGTGGTGGGGAGCCGGGGAGATGGCGTCGGCGCCCTCCGGAATCATGCGGGTGCGGGACACGTCGGGGGTGATCTTGGCGCCGGGCAGGTGGCCGCCGATACCGGGCTTGGCCCCTTGGCCCATCTTGATCTCAATGGCCGCGCCGGTATTCAGATATTTCTCCTGGACGCCGAAGCGGCCGGAGGCCACCTGAACGATGGTGTTGTCGCCGTAGCAGTAGAAATCCTCGTGGAGGCCGCCCTCGCCGGTGTTGTAGTAGATGCCCAGCTCACGGGCGGCGCGGGCCAGACTCTCGTGGGCGTTGTAGCTGATGGAGCCGTAGCTCATGGCGGAGAACAGGATAGGCACCGACAGCTCCAGCTGGGGCGGCAGGTCGGTACACAGGGTGCCGTCTCCGTTCCGGCGGATGGCGTCGGGCTTCTTCCCCAGAAAGACCCGCGTCTCCATAGGCTCCCGCAGGGGGTCGATGGGGGGATTTGTCACCTGGGAGGCGTTGATGAGAAGGCTATCCCAGTACACCGGCAGGGCATTGGGGCTGCCCATGGAGCTGAGCAGCACACCGCCGGTGGCGGCCTGCTTATAGACCTCGTTGATGGCGGCGCTGGGCCAGTTGGCGTTGGAGCGCAGCTGGTTGTCGTTTTTCACGATCTTCAGGGCATGGGTGGGGCAGAAGGACACGCAGCGCTGGCAGTCTACGCATTTGCTCTCGTCGCTGCGCATGAGCCCCAGCTCCGGGTCATAGGTGTGGACGCCGTTGGGACACTGTTTCTCGCAGACGCGGCAGCGGGTGCAGCGCAGGTCGCTGCGGATCACCTCAAACTCCGGGCTGATGTAGTCGATGGACATCAATAGGCACCTTCTTTCACTTTTACAATGAACGGCTCACCGCCCATAGGGGCGTAGAGGTGTTCGGCATTTGGCTCCATGGTGCGGATGGCGGCCTCCTCGCTGGCGATGAACACCTTGCCATCCTTCTCCGCCGTCACCATGGAGCGGAGCTTCAGCCGGTCGTTCAGGGCCATCAGTCCGCCGGTGAAGCCCAGAACGATGGAGAAGGGGCCGGTGATCAGCAGGCTGGGGAACATGGTACGCAGATAGGTCAGCTGCCGGGCGGTCGGGGCGGCCTTTCCCCGAATGGTGCTCCAGAAGGGGGCGGCGATGACGGAAGCCGTCTCCTCCAGCGTCAGTCCCTGCCGCCGCAGGAGGTAGTCGGCGATATAGGTGATGACCTCGGTGTCGGTTTGCAGCGTACACTTATAGCCGAACATTTCGATATACCGGCGGTTGGCGTCATAGGAGGATATCTCGCCGTTGTGGACGATGGACCAGTCCAGCAGGGAGAAGGGGTGGGCCCCGCCCCACCAGCCGGGGGTATTGGTGGGATAGCGTCCGTGAGCCGTCCAGCTGTATGCCTCATATTCCTCCAGACGGTAGAAGCGGCCCACATCCTCCGGATAGCCCACGGCCTTGAAGGTGCCCATGTTCTTGCCGCTGGAGAAGACGTAGGCCCCTTTCAGACGGGTGTTGATATCCATGACGGTGCGGGCTACATACTCCTTTTCATCCAATTGCAGCCGGGCCAGAACGGATTTCAGCGGGGCGATGAAGTACCGCCAGATCAAGGGCACGTCGGTGATCTCCGGGATGATGCGGATGGGGATGGTCTCCGCCTGGACGATCTCGAAACCCTCCTTCAGAAGGGCCTCGCATTCCCGGCGGGTGGTGTTGTCATCAAAAAAGATGTGGAACGCATAGAGATCCCGGTACTCCGGATAGATGCCGTAGGCGGCGAAGCCGCCGCCCAGGCCGTTGGAGCGGTCATGCATGGGGACCATGCTGCGCATAATGGCTTCGCCGGTCATCCGTTTGCCCTCGCGGGAGATGACGGCAGAAATGGCGCATCCGGAGGGGATGCGTACTTCGCCTTCCAGCTTCATAGTGGTCATTCCTTTCTTTGGAAAAGTACAAAGGCGTTCACTCACACAAAACAGCTGTCCTGTGTGGGTGAACGCCTTTGCTCATCTTGAGGGAGGATTATAGCACATCGGCATCATAAAGTCAACCGACGAAACGGCAAAAGTTGTGGAAATCCACCATTGACAAATCTGTGCAGAGCGCATATAATGGCCCCCATCGAAGGCAAAGGCGTCTTGGAGGTTACTCTCCTTGACGCCTTTTTACTTTTACCAATCAAAGAAGGAGTGGATCGTAATGCGTACAGTTCCGGAGTATTTCGGCAGCCTGGTGTTTGATGACCGCGTGATGAAAGCGCGGCTGCCTTACGAGGTGTATACCTCGCTGAAGAAGACCATTGATGAGGGCGGCAGCCTGAATAACGAGGTGGCCAACGCCGTGGCGGACGCCATGAAGGATTGGGCCGTGGAGCACGGCGCTACCCACTTTACCCATTGGTTCCAGCCCCTGACCGGTATCACCGCCGAAAAGCACGACAGCTTCATCGCCCCGTCTCCCGACGGCGGTGTTATCATGGAGTTCTCCGGCAAGGAGCTGATCCAGGGCGAGCCGGACGCTTCCAGCTTCCCCTCCGGCGGTCTGCGGGCTACCTTTGAGGCCCGCGGCTACACCGCCTGGGACCCCACGTCCTACGCCTTTATCAAGGACAAGGCCCTGTGCATCCCCACGGCCTTCTGCTCCTACGGCGGCGAGGCGCTGGATAAAAAGACGCCGCTGCTGCGCTCCATGCAGGCGCTGAACAAGCAGGCGCTGCGGGTGCTGCACCTGTTCGGCAATGAGGACGTGAAGTGCGTCCGTACCTCCGTCGGCCCGGAGCAGGAGTACTTCCTGGTGGACCGGGAGATGTTTGACAAGCGCAAGGACCTGATGTTCTGCGGCCGTACCCTGTTCGGCGCTATGCCTCCCAAGGGGCAGGAGATGGACGACCACTACTTCGGCGCCATCAAGCCCCGTGTGGCGGAGTACATGGCCGATCTGAACGAAGAGCTGTGGAAGCTGGGCATCCTGGCCAAAACCGAGCACAACGAGGTGGCTCCCGCCCAGCACGAGCTGGCTCCTATTTATACCACCACCAACGTGGCCACCGACCATAACCAGCTGACCATGGAGATCATGCAGAAGGTGGCCGAGCGTCACGGACTGGTGTGTCTGCTGCACGAGAAGCCCTTCGACGGCGTCAACGGCTCCGGCAAGCACAACAACTGGTCCATGGCCACCGATACCGGCGTGAACCTGCTGACCCCCGGCGAGACGCCCTATCAGAACGCCCAGTTCCTGCTGTTCCTGTGCGCCGTCATTCAGGCGGTGGACGACTATCAGGACCTGCTGCGGCTGTCTGTGGCCACCGCGGGCAACGACCACCGTCTGGGCGCCAACGAAGCGCCTCCCGCCGTGGTGTCCATCTTCCTGGGCGACGAGCTGACGGCCATTCTGGACGCCATCGAGAAGGATGAGCCGTACAGCGGCACGGAGAAGCGTGTCATGAAGCTGGGCGTCCACGTGCTGCCCAAGTTCATCCGGGACACCACCGACCGCAACCGTACCTCTCCCTTCGCCTTTACCGGCAACAAGTTCGAGTTCCGTATGCTGGGCTCGGCCAACTCCATCGCCTGCACCAACATCATGCTGAACGCCGCCGTGGCGGAATCTCTGAAGCAGTACGCCGACGCGCTGGAAAAGGCCGACGACTTTGAATCCGCGCTCCATGACCTGATCCAGAAGACCATCAAGGCCCACAAGCGTATCATCTTCAACGGCAACGGCTATGACGACGCGTGGATCAAGGAGGCCACCGAGGAGCGGGGCCTGCTGAACCTGCGGACCACCCCCGACGCCCTGCCCTGCATTCTGGAGAAGAAGAACATCGATATGCTGACCTCCCTGAAGGTCATGTCCGAGGTAGAGATACGCTCCCGCTGCGAGATCATGCTGGACAACTACCGCAAGACGGTCAACATCGAAGCCCAGACCATGGTGGACATGGCTCGCAAGGAGATCCTGCCCGCCGTGGAGGACTACACCGCATCGCTGGCGGAGAGCCTGGCCGCCAAAAAGGCCGCCGTGCCTTCTCTCAGCGGCAAGTACGAGACGGGCCTCATCGAAAAGCTGTCCGGCCTCACCGACCAGATCGACGCTGCCGCCGGGGAGCTGGAAGCCGCGCTGGATGCCTACCACGCCATTGAGGACGTGACCGAGGCGGCCTGCGTCATCCGGGATACGGTCATCCCCAAGATGGATGCCCTCCGCGCTCCCTGCGACCAGGCGGAGAAGTGTAGCGCCGCCGATTTCTGGCCCTTCCCCACCTACGGCGAACTGCTGTTCGGCGTGAAGTGATATTGCCCATACCTACCTTCCTATATGTGGCAGACGCCTCTTGAAACTCCGTGTTTCAGGGGCGTTTGCCATAAGGGGATGTTTTTTCCTCATTTTGATTGAATCCGGCCGCTAGGTGCGGTATAATATAGTGATTTCATATTGAGTATAGGGAGGTCATCCCATGACATTACGAGAGTATCTGGATTCCATCCGCGGAAAGACCGTGGCGGTGGTGGGCGTCGGTGTCAGCAATACGCCGCTGCTCCGCCTGCTGCTGCGTGAGGGAATTGCCGTCACCGCCTGCGACAAGCGGACGCGGGAGCAGCTGGGAGCGCTGGCCGATGAACTGGAGCAGGGCGGCGCGCACTTGCAGCTTGGCCCGGACTATCTGGAGGGACTGGATCAGAATATCATTTTCCGCACACCGGGTCTGCGGCCCGATGTGCCCCAACTGGCAAAGGCCGTGGCCGGGGGCAGCGAATTGACCTCCGAGATGGAGGTGTTCTTTCAGGTCTGTCCCTGTCCCATCATCGCCGTGACCGGCAGCGACGGAAAGACCACCACGACCACCATCATCGCCGAGCTTTTGAAGAAGGCGGGCCATACCGTCCATGTGGGCGGCAACATCGGCCATCCTCTGCTATGTGAGGCGGGGGAGATGCAGCCCACCGATTACGCGGTGCTGGAGCTGTCCAGTTTCCAACTGATGACCATGCCGTGCAGCCCCCATATCGCCGTGGTGACCAATCTGGCGCCCAACCATCTGGACGTCCACAAGGACATGGCGGAATACGTGGCCGCCAAGGAGAATATCTTCCGCCACCAGAAGCTGGGCGATAAGGCCATCTTCAATTTCGATAACGACATTACCCGCCGTCAGGGCGAGAGCGTTCCCGACCGGGCGGTGTATTTCAGCCGTCAGGCGGAGCCGGAAAAGGGCGTGTTCCTGCGGGGCGACGCCATCGTCTGCCGTGACGGCAGGGGAGAACGCACTGTGATGACCACCGGCGATATCAAGCTGCCGGGCGTTCACAATGTGGAGAACTACATGGCGGCCATCGCCGCTGTGGACGGCCTTGTGCCGGATGAGACCATCCGCGACTTCGCCCGTGAATTCGGCGGTGTGGAGCACCGCATCGAGCTGGTGTGTACCTATAAGGGCGTGCGGTACTACAACGATTCCATCGCTTCCAGCCCCAGCCGCACCACGGCGGGACTGCGCTCCTTCCCGGAAAAGGTGATCCTCATCGCCGGCGGCTATGATAAGCACATCCCCTTCGACGCGCTGGGCGGCGAGATCGTGGAACACGTGAAGCTGCTGGTGCTGTGCGGTGCTACCGCCGCCAAGATCAGAACCGCCGTGGAGAATGCCGAGGGCTATCAGCCCGGCCATCCGGAGATCGTGGAGGTCACGCCCTTCCAGAAAGCGGTGGAGACCGCCCGGGACAGGGCCGTACCCGGCGATGTGGTAACGCTGTCGCCTGCCTGTGCCGCCTTTGACCAGTTCAAGAACTTTGCCGAGCGGGGAAAGACCTTCAAGGCCATCGTCAACGGCTGGCAGGAATAAGGATAAGCCGCCCCGGCATACGCTTCCATGAAAGGGGGCGTGTGCTGTGGAGCGCTTGCGCTATCTGCGCCTGACAGGCCGCCAGCGGGTGGGAATATGGCTGACGCTGCTGGCGCTGGCGCTGCTGGCGGCGGCGGTGTCGTTGCTGTGGCATCTGAAGCCGGTGATGACCAGCATGGCCACGGCAAGGGTGTCCAACATGGTGAACCGCATCGTGTCCGCCGCCGTCAATGAGGCGGTGGAAAACGGCCAGATCGACTACAACAACTTTGTCATCTTTGACAAGGATGAGACGGGGCATATCACCGCCCTGCGCAGCAACGTGGCGGAGGTGAACCGGATGCAGGGGATGATCGCCGACGAGATACTGCACCGGCTGTCGGAGCTCTCCACCAGTGAGCTGGAGATACCGCTGGGAACGCTGACGGGGTCGGCGCTGCTAGCGGGACGTGGCCCCAGTCTCTTTGTGCGGATGCAGGCGGTGGGCAGCGCCAGCGCCGCGTTCCGCAACCAGTTCACCTCCGCAGGCATCAACCAGACCCGGCACCAGATCTTTCTGGACGTGGATGTATATATGAGTATCCTGCTGCCGGGGATGAAGACCTCCACCAAGGTCTCCAACGAGATCGCCGTGGCGGAGACGGTGATCGTGGGCGGCGTACCGGACACCTACACCTATTTCAGCACCATGCCGGACGAGATCGGACAGTATGCCGAGGACTATATCATGAACAACGGATAAATGAGGATGGAGTATGGACTATCGTGAAGAAATGAAGCAGCTGCGTGAGACGCTGAACGCCAACGGCTACCTCTACTACGTGCTGGACGCGCCCACCATGTCGGACTATGAGTACGACCATCTGCTGCGGAAGCTGGAGGACTTGGAGAAGGAGCATCCGGAGGAGATCACCCCAGATTCCCCCACCCAGCGGGTGGGCGGCAAGCTGCTGAGCCAGTTTGAGGAGGTGCGGCACGAGGTGCCGCTGGAGAGCTTGCAGGACGTGTTTGACAGCGGCGAGGTGCAGGACTTTCTGGATAAGGTGGCCGCCGATCTCCCCGCCGCCCTGTACAGCGTGGAGCCCAAGGTGGACGGCCTGTCCGTGGCGCTGGAGTACCGGGACGGCGTGTTCGTCCGTGGCGCCACCCGCGGCGACGGCCGGGTGGGGGAGGACGTGACGGAGAACTTGCGCACCATCCGCTCCATTCCCATGACGCTGCCGGAGAAGCTGCCCCACCTTATTGTCCGGGGCGAGGTCTATATGGCCCGCAGCGTGTTCGAGGAGATCAACGCTCGGCGGGAGATCGAGGGAAAGCCGTTGATGGCCAATCCCCGCAACGCCGCCGCAGGCTCTCTGCGGCAGCTGGATTCCAAGATCGCCGCCCAGCGGCGGCTGGATATCGCCATCTTCAATTTGCAGCTGGCCGAGGATCGGGAGTTCACCAGTCATACCGAGACGCTGGACTATCTGGCAAGCCAGCACTTCAAGGTGATCCCCCACAAGCCTTTGACCAAGGCGGAGGACATTATCACCGAGATCGCCCGTCTGGGGGACGAGCGCATGGCATTCCCCTTTGACATCGACGGCGCGGTCATCAAGCTGGACAGTCTGCCGGAGCGTGAGTTGCTGGGCAGCACCGCCAAGTGCCCCCGTTGGGCGGTGGCCTACAAGTATCCGCCGGAGCAGAAGCCCTCGGTATTGAAGGATATCGTGGTGCAGGTGGGCCGCACCGGCGTGCTGACCCCCAAGGCGGTGCTGGAGCCGGTGCGTCTGGCGGGCACCACCGTCACCTACGCCACGCTGCACAATCAGGATTTCATCACGTCTAAGGATATCCGCATCGGCGATACCGTCATCGTCCAGAAGGCGGGGGAGATCATCCCGGAGATCGTGGAGGTGGTAAAGGACAAGCGTCCCTCCGGCGCTGTGCCCTACTATCTGCCGGAGGTGTGTCCTGTATGCGGCGCACCGGTGAGCCGGGACGAGGACGGTGTGGCCATCCGCTGCACCGGCGCGGAGTGTCCCGCCCAGCTGCTGCGGAACCTGACCCATTTTGCCAGCCGCAACGCGATGGATATCGACGGCATGGGTCCGGCGGTGGTCCAGTCACTGGTGGACAGCGGCCTTATCAAGACCGCCGCCGACCTTTACAGCTTACAGGCTGAAGACATTGCCAAGCTGGACCGCATGGGGGAGAAGTCCGCCGCCAATGTGGTGGCGGCCATTGAGAAGAGCAAGGAAAACGACCTGTGGCGGCTTCTCAGCGCACTGGGCATCCGACAGGTGGGGGACAAGGCCGCCAAGGTGCTGGCCGCCCACTTCGGCAGCTTCGACGCGCTGTCCGCCGCGTCGGAGGAGGAGCTGACCGCCATCGACGATGTGGGACAGATCACCGCCCGGTATATCCGCCAATGGCTGGAGAGCCCCCAGTCCCAGGACCTGCTGGCGCGGCTCCGTGAGGCGGGCGTCAATATGACCAGCCATCAGGAGAAGGTGGACGACCGCTTTGCCGGACAGACCTTTGTGCTGACCGGTTCGTTGGAGAAGTTCACCCGTGACGAGGCCGCCGCCATGATCGAGCAGCGGGGCGGTAAGGCCAGCGGCTCGGTATCCAAGAAAACCACCTATGTGGTGGCCGGTGAAAACGCCGGAAGCAAGCTGCGCAAGGCGCAGGAACTGAATATTCCCGTGTTGACGGAGGACGAGTTCCTCTCAATGCTGCAATAATATTGACGAAGGAGGGCTTTCACATGGCAGTTAACACCGATCTCTCCCTGCGGCGTCAGGTGATCTACAGCGTGTTTGTCCGCGGACACACGAAGGAGGGCACCTTCCGCGCCCTGGAGGGCGATCTGGATCGCCTGAGGGGGCTGGGCGCGGATATCCTGTGGCTGATGCCCATCCATCCCATCGGCGAGGAGGGCCGTAAGGGCACCATGGGCAGCCCCTACGCCATCCGGGACTACCGGGCGGTGAACCCGGACATGGGCACGGTGGACGATCTGCGCCATCTGGTGGACGCCATCCATGACCGGGGCATGAAGTGCATCATCGACGTAGTGTATAACCATACCTCGCCGGATTCCGTGCTGGCGAAAACCCACCCGGAGTTCTTCCTGCGGGACGAGCAGGGCAAGCCCACCCGCAAGGTGGCCGACTGGTGGGATATTGTGGATCTGGATTACAGCAACCGCGACCTGTGGCGCTATCAGATCGATACGCTGAAGCAGTGGGCTGCCATCGTGGACGGCTTCCGCTGCGACGTGGCCAGCGCTGTTCCCATGGAATTCTGGCGGCAGGCCAAGGAAGAGGTGAAGACCGTCCGTCCCGGCTGTATCTGGCTGGCGGAGAGCGTTCACGGCGCTCACGTGCTGGCTATGCGGAGGATGGGTGCTTACTGCGCCACGGATACCGAGGTGCAGGAGGTATTTGACCTGACCTATGACTACGACGTTTGGCCGTTCTATGAAGGCGTTTTGACCGGGAAAGTAAGCCTGCGGGAGTATGTGGACCTGCTGAACTATCAGGAACTGACCTATCCCAGCTATTATGTGAAGGCCCGGTATTTGGAAAACCACGACACGCCCCGTGCCGCCAGCTGGATGAAGAACGATGCCCAGCTGGACAACTGGCTGGCGTTCCTCTACTTCCAGCGGGGCACTGTGATGCTGTACAGCGGCATGGAGTACGCCCCCAAGGAGCGGGTGGACTTCTTTGAAAATCAGAGCAACTATGGAGATATGCAGCGGGACATGCAGCTCTATCTGCGAAAGCTGAAGGAGCTGAAGCAGACGCTGCCCATCACCGGCGGCTATTGGCTGGAGGAGAGAAACGGCCTGCTGCTGGGACATTACGAGGGCCCGGAGGGCAAGGCGCTGGGCGTATTCGACCTGTGCGGACAGGGCGCGGCCGATGTGGCGGTAGAGCTGCCTGACGGCGACTATCCCAACCGTCTGGGAGGCAGCGTGACCGTAAAGAACGGGCGGCTTGCTTTTGATGGTAAGCCTGTGGTGATTTGACTTTTTTCACAAAAAAATTTACCCCACATCGGGGAAAATGCAGAAATCCGGCCACCTGAATTGACTTTCCCCTGAAAAGTGTTACCATGTAAATTGTATATCTGTGTGCTTTCGCTGTTTCCTCAGCGGAAACCACCGGAATAAAGAGGAGGAAAAAGAGAAATGAGTAAGCTCATGAAGATCTGCGACGGTAACGAAGCGGCGGCATATGTGGCATATGCCTTCTCAGAAGTTGCTGCCATCTACCCCATCACCCCGTCCAGCCCCATGGCGGAGCATGCCGACGAGTGGTCTGCCAAGGGTAAGAAGAACATCTTCGGCCAGACCGTCCGTCTGGTGGAGATGCAGTCCGAGGCCGGTGCCTGCGGTGCCTGCCACGGCGCACTGGAGGCCGGTGCCCTGGCCACCAGCTTCACCGCTTCCCAGGGCCTGATGCTGATGATCCCCACCATGCACCGTATCTCCGGCGAGCGTCTGCCCGGCGTGCTGCACGTGGCGTCCCGCACCGTGGGTACCCACGCGTTCTCCATCTTCGGCGATCACTCCGACGTGATGAACTGCCGCCAGACGGGCTTCGCCCTGCTCAGCAGCGGCAGCGTTCAGCAGGCCGCCGATCTGGCCGCCGTGGCCCACCTGAGCGCCATCAAGGCCCGCATTCCCTTCCTGCACTTCTTTGACGGCTTCCGCACCAGCCATGAGATTCAGAAGATCGACGTGCTGGACTACGACGAGTACGCCAAGCTGGTGGACTATGACGCTCTGGCCAAGTTCCGTGCCAACGCTCTGAATCCTGAGGACCCCCGTATGCGCTCTCTGGTGGATAACCCCGACATCTACTTCCAGCTGCGCGAGTCCAACAACACCGATTATGCCCAGTTGCCCGACGTGGTGGAGGACTATATGGCCCAGATCAGCAAGCTGACCGGCCGCGAGTACCACCTGTTCAACTACTACGGCGCACCCGACGCCGAGCGCGTCATCGTGGCCATGGGCTCCGTGTCCGGCTGCGCCCAGGAGGTCGTCAACTACCTGAACGCCAAGGG
>CAKTMW010000008.1 GCA_934574095.1 uncultured Oscillospiraceae bacterium
CACCACACCAACGAGATCGCCCAGTCCGAGAGCTATCTGGGCCATCCCTGGTGCCCCCAGTGGTTCCATGTGGCCCATCTGAACACCGACCACGGCAAGATGTCCAAGTCCAAGGGCGAATTCCTGACCGTTTCCCTGCTGGAGCAGAAGGGCTATGACCCGCTGGCCTACCGCTTTTTCTGCCTGCAGAGCCACTACCGCAAGGGTCTGCTGTTCAGTTGGGAGAATCTGGACAACGCCACCGTGGCCTTCAACAAGCTGCTGGCCAAGATCGCCGCGCTGAAGGATGAGGGCGACGTGGATCAGGCGGTATTTGACGAGTACAAGGCCAAGTTCATGAAGGCCATGGACAACGACCTGAACACCTCCATGGGCGTGACCGTGCTGTACGATGTGCTGAAGGCCAAGACCAACGACAAGACCAAGCTGGCCCTGCTGGACAGCTTTGATACCGTGCTGGGCCTGAAGCTGCTGGAAAAGGCGGCGGAGCTGCGCAGCAAGCAGGCGGCCGCCACTCCCGCGGCAGGCGGCTTCACCGTCATCAGCGAGTCCGGCGAGGAGGACGTCGCCGTGGAGCAGCTGATCCGCGCCCGCGCCGACGCCAAGAAGGCCAAGAACTTCGCCGAGGCCGACCGCATCCGCGACGAGCTGAAGGCTCAGGGCATCGAGGTCACCGACGTACCCGGCGGCGCAAAGTGGAAGCGCATCTGAAAATAAACAAAAAAAGAACGCCCTGGGCGTTCTTTTTTTGTTTATACGTCGTTCCGACACAGGTCGGCCAGGGATTCCCGGCGGACGGCCAGGTAGCTTGCGCTGCGGCGCAGCATGACGACAGGGGGCTTGGGGAGACGGTTATAGTGGGAGGCCATGGTGTAGTTGTACGCGCCGGTGGTACACACCGCCACGACGTCGCCCCGGCCCACCGAGGCGGGCAGCAGGACGTGCTCCTGAATGATGTCGCCGCTCTCGCAGCAGCGGCCCACCACGGAGGCCTCGAAGACGCAGGGTTCGGTCATTTTGTTGGCCAGCAGGCAGGTGTAGTTGGCCCGGTACAGGGCGAAGCGGGGGTTGTCGGTCATGCCGCCGTCGATGGATACATAGTTCTTGTAGCCGGGAATCTTCTTCACCGTGCCGCAGGTGTACAGCGTCAGGCCCGCCGTTCCCACGATGCTGCGGCCCGGCTCCATGTGAATCTCCGGCACGGGAATATCAAGGCGCTGGCAGGCGCTCCTGATGGCCGCGGCCACCTGAGCCACCTTGGCGTCGATGTCCAGATAGGGGTCGGCGTCCACGTAGCGGACGCCGTAGCCGCCGCCCAAATCCAGCTGCCGGGCCCGGTAGCCGTGCTTCCGCGCCATGGCGGCGATGAATTCCAGCATGATGACGGCGGCCCGCTCAAACACGTCCTCGGTGAACACCTGGGAGCCCACGTGGCAGTGGAAGCCCATCAGCTCCACATGGGGCTGGGACAGGGTGTGCAGGGTAATGGCCTCGGCCTGGCCGGTCTCGATGGCGGAGCCGAACTTGCTGTCCACCTTGCCGGTGGAGATGGCTTCGTAGGTGTGGGGGTCGATGCCGGGGGTCAGCCGCAGCAGCACCTTCTGGCGGATGCCGCGGCAGGCGGCGTGGGTCTCGATGGCGTTGATCTCCTCGACATTGTCGGCCACGAAATAGCCCACGTGGCTGTCCATGGCAAAGGCGATGTCCTCGTCGGTCTTGTTGTTGCTGTGGAAGTAGGCGCCGCGCAGGTCATAGCCCGCCTGGAGGGCGGTGTATATCTCACCGGAGGACACCACGTCGATGCCCATACCCTCTTCCGCCATGATCTGGTAGATGCGCTTGAAGCAGCAGGCTTTGCTGGCGTACAAGGGGCGGCTGCCGGGGCCGAAATGCTTTCGGAACGCCGCCTGATAGGTCTGGCACTGGCGGCGGATGCCGTCTTCGTCCATCAGGTACAGCGGTGTGCCGTACTGTTTGGCCAGCGCCACTGTGTCCTGTCCGGCGAAGTACAGATGCCCGTTTTCACCGATGGTCAGGGTGTCATACAGTAGGTTCATGAATGGTCGTCCTCCTTTTTCTATGATAGGCGGGTCACTTTTTCCGCAGACCCACCGCTTGCATCCCCTGCTCCCGGTGCCGCTGCCACACGGTGCGGCGGGGATAGGACACAACACCGTTGTTGTCCCAGGGGTCGTTGCAGATGTAATTTTCCTCGTCATAGCCCACCAGCAGCAGGCAATGCTCGTTGGAGACCCACATGAAGGGCTCGCCGCCTGGGACCAGGCGATACCATGGACCGTTGACGGTGGGACGCATATTGATGCTGCACCATAAAAGCACCGGCATATCCTGGTCGATATACCGGCGGCACAGCTCGTCGATCTCCGCGCCGGTCTCGTCCACGGCGGTGTAGACATCGCCGGCTACCCGGTTCAGGGCTTTTACCATTACCGGTGCGTAGCAGCCCAGGGCCTCCGGGTCGCGTGGATCACCCACGAAAGCCTCGCGGGGGTCGCTGCCCCACCACTCGCCGCCGCGCTGCTCCCACACGCCTTTGTCCAGGGCGGCGTCCAGAAAGCCGCCGATGGTCACGTCGTAGCCCAGATACCGCAGCAGCATCACGGCGGAGACGCTTTCGCACCCGGTGGGGGCCTGACCGCTCTGGTCCAGGTAGGGGACGGGCAGCTTTTTCATGGAGTACCTCCGAAAAAAATATGGCCTATTGTAGCACAACGGGGGAGAATAAGCAATAGCGACGGCGCCAACAGGCCGTCGCTATTGCTTATTGCAGAGAGAAGCGGATACAGTCAGCGTTTATTGCGGCGGCTGTGCCGCCGCAGGCGTCCCGACCGAGGGGAGCGTCCTTGCCTTTTCCGGTCGGGGAGTCTCCTCTCGCTGACGAAACGTGCCACCGGCACGTTTCTCGCAGTCTCGACGCCCGTTGTGAATAGCTTCAGCGTTTACTGTGTCGGCTGTGTCGCCGCAGGCGCCCCAGCCGAGGGGAGTCTCCTCTCATTGCGACAACAGTCCACCGGACTGTTGTCTGCCGAAGCCAGCCCCCTTCGTCGCTGCCTTCGGAATTCGTTTCGACTCCCACGATACCAAAAAGAAATGCACCCTAAAAGGGTGCATTTCTTTTTGGTGGAGGCGAGGGGAGTCGAACCCCTGTCCGAAAGCGCTTTAACAGGACTTTCTCCGGGCGCAGTTACGATTTAAACATTCCCTCCTCGACGCGGCACGCAACAGACGCGGCGATTCAGTAGAGTCATGATGCGTGGGCGGGGCAACTCTTACCCGCCTCACGGACGCCACCTAAACGACGCCTTCCCCGGCCGGTGGCCGCTCCGGTTCAGACGGTCACTGCGTTAAGCAGCGACGGCAACAGTATTCGTGTTGTCAGTTAATTTTAATTTGCCCGTTGTATGGTGGTCAGGCGCCACCGCCCGCTTATCCGGTCTCCACACCCCCGTCGAAACCAGTACGCCCCCGTATAGCCCGCCCGGAATCGGGCGGGAGAGGGAACTGGGAAGGGAAACCGTTCGTTTCCGATTTACCGCTCCGGCAGCTTGTCCGGTTCGGGATAGTCCACACCCTTGGTGTCCACACGGACCTTGACCATGCGCTGGTCCTTCTTGGGCTTGTTGTTCATCATGTTGCGGGGGGTGGAGGCGATGGCGTCCACCACGTCCATACCCTCGATGACCATGCCGAAGGCGGCGTATTCGCCGTCCAGATGGGGGGAATCCTTGTGCATGATGAAGAACTGGCTGCCGGCGCTGTCGGGGATCATGGTACGGGCCATGCTCAGTACGCCGCGGGTGTGCCGCAGGTCGTTGTTGAAGCCGTTGGACTTGAACTCGCCCTTGATGCAGTAGCCGGGGCCGCCCATGCCGTTGCCCAGGGGGCAGCCGCCCTGGATCATGAAGCCGTAGATGCAGCGGTGGAAGATCAGACCGTCATAGAAGCCGCTGTTGGCCAGGGAGATGAAATTATACACGCTCTGGGGTGCGATATCGGGGTACAACTCCGCCTTGATGACGCCGCCGTCCTCCATTTCGATGGTGACAATGGGGTTATTTGCCATAGGATGCTCCTCCTTTGTATGCTCAATAGCGTTCCCGGCGGGCGCGGTCCATTTCACGCTTGGCGTCCCGCTCGGCGATCGCCTGCCGTTTGTCGTAGTTCTTCTTGCCCTTGCACACGCCCAGCTCCACCTTCACAAGACCGTTCTTGAAGTAGACGCTGAGAGGGATCAGGGCGTAGCCGTCCATCTTCTGGGCCTCGTGGAGCTTGCGGATCTCCCGCTTGTGCATCAGAAGGCGCTTGGGCCGGTCGGGGTCGCGGTTGAAGATGTTGCCCTTGTCATAGGGCGAGATGTGCATATTGTACACCATCAGCTCGCCCTCTTTCGTCACGGCGCAATAGCTGTCCTTCAGGTTCAGCTGGCCGCCCCGGATGGACTTGACCTCGGTGCCTGCCAGCTCGATACCGGCCTCGTACCGCTCCTCCACGAAGTAATCGTGAAAGGCCTTTCGATTCTGCGCCGCCGTCTTGACGCCGCCGCTTTTCGCCATGGCAAGTCCCTCCTTTCGCTGGGCTGGATACACATTGTAGCATATTTTTTCGCCAGATGCAAGGGGAAAGCCATCGAACGGCGGGTCACAGCGCGTCGAATTCCTCCCGCGTCAGCAGCAGGTTCATCGCGTCCAACAGGCCCGTGGCGGTGAGGTGCTCCGGCAATTGCAGCGTTTGCAGCACCGCCGCCCGCTTCGCCGCGCTGTTGGGGCCGATAAGGCCCTTGTCCAGAAGGTCGGCGCGGGTGATACCGGCGCTGGACAACGTATTCACCTCCCCCTCGAAGGTGGCGCCGCAGCGGCGCAGGGCCTCCAGCAGCACGGTGGGAGACATGCCCTCCACCCCTAGCTTGCCCTCCTTGCCGCCCTTTCTCTTACGGCGCTCTTTGCCCATCACGTCGGGGACGTAGGCCTGCTTCACCTGCTCCGGTGGCAGCGCGCCCTTCAGGTGATTGCGGATGACAAAGCCCGCGCCGTCCGGGTCCGTCAGCAATATCACGCCCCGCTTTTCCGCCAGACGGCGGAAATAGGACAGCTTCTCCTTGTCGTGGAACACGCCGAAGCCTTCGGTGGTCAAAATCACGGCGTCCACCACCTGGGACAGGGCGTTTTTATCGTACCGGCCCTCCACGATGATGACCTCACGGATGCGGGGCTTCACCGGACACCTGCCAATTCCATCAGGAAGAGCTTCAGCTCCGCCTCGCTGTCCATGCCCCGCTCGCTCTTCATGCGGCGGTCCAGGACCTGGCAGCGCTTGACGGCGGAGGCGCACCAGTCGTGGTCCACCTTTTTTGCCGCCTGCATCAGCAGCTTGGCGGGATAGTCGCTGCTCATGTTCCACAGCTGCTTCACCCAGAAGCGGTCCTTGCCGGTATCCAGGGCCATGCGGGCGGTATAGAGCTTCCGCAGCTCCTTGCCCAGAGGCGCCAGAATGGCGATGGGCTCCGTCTGCATCCGCAGTAGGTCGGCCAGCACACGGGCGGCGTCGTCATACTTCCCGGCGGTGACGCAGTTGGTCATGTCAAACACGCGGGCGTCCAGTATCGGGTCCGCCACAGCGTTGATGTCGGCGATGGTGACGCGCTCCTGTCTGGCGTAGGCGGCGATCTTCTCGATCTCCGGCACCAGGTCGGTCATCAGTGTGCCGCAGGTGAACAGCAGGTGGTCGGCGGCGGAGGGGTCGATGTCGTGGCCCAGGGCATTGAAGCGCCGCCGCAGCCAGTTGATCAGCTGCGCCCGCTCCTGCTGGGCGAACTCCACCACGCACACATACTTGTCCAGCGCGGCACACAGCTTCTTCATCTTGCCGTCCCGCTTGTATTCCAGCGTGTTGTAAAGGAAAATCAGCGTACAGTATTCCGGCAGGTCCTCCAGCAGGGCGATGAGGGCATTGCGCTGCCCCTCGTCCAGCTTGAACAGGTCCATGTCCTCCACCGCCACCAGGGTGTGCTCCGCCATCATGGGCATGGCCTCCACCACCTCCGTCAGCGCCTGGACGGTCAGGCCCTTGCCGCTGAGCTGATGGTCGTTGAATTCCTCGAACCCCGCCGGGATCAGCAGTTGGCGCACCTGTTGCAAATACCGGGTGCGGAGGTACGTCTCCTCGCCGTAGAAAAGATATGCGTTTTGCAGCTGCTGGGCCTTCAGGTCGGCCTTCAGCTGGGTAAAGCCCTTATGTTCCGCCATGTGGTTCCTCTCCTCCGTGAATGGTGATGCTGCCCTCCCGGTCGGTGCGGCGCACCGCCGCGCCGGCCTCCAGCAGCCGCTTGATGGTCTCGTCGGCCGGATGGCCATAGCTGTTGTGCCCCACGCTGATAATGGCTACCTCCGGCCGGGTGGCCTCCAGAAACTCCCGGCAGGAGCTGTAACGTGAGCCGTGGTGACCCACCACCAGCACCTCGATGTCCGGGATGGGGTATTTGGCGATGAGGGCCCGCTCGGTATCGTCCTTCATGTCGCCGGTGATGAGCACGTCAAAATCGTTGGCGCTGGCCAGCACCGACAGACCCTGTTCGTTCATGTCGCCGCCGCCCACCGGCGGGTATACCGTGGCCATGATGCCGCCTGCCGCCACCAGTGTGGTGCGGGTGACCCACTGTACCGGAATGCCGTGCCGGTTCGCCGCCTCCAGCAGACGGTCCCGGACGCCGTATTCGTCCTCCATATCCGGCAGATACAGGGTATCTACCTTCATCCGGGCCAGCAGGGTATAGAGTCCGTTGGTGTGGTCGGCGTGGAAGTGTGTCACCACCACCGCCTTGAGATGATGGATGCCCATGGCGGACAGCTGGTCCGCCGCCGTATCCCCTGCGCCGATGTAGCTGTTGGCGCTGCCGCAGTCCACCAGAATGGCTTCGCCGCCGGAATACAGGGCTACGCTCTCGCCCTGGCCCACGTCCAGCACCGTCACGTTCAGGTCACCGGTGCGGTAGGTGAGGGTGTTGCCCCATATGGCCAGCGCCAGAGCCAGAACAGTCAGCGCCGCGGCGTACAGGTATTTCCGTTTGCGCCAGCGCTTCACCGCGGCGCACAGGCCGAAGCCCAGATAGGAGCCCACCATCCACAGCCGCAGATAGTGGTTGTCAAAATACACCGCGTGATACCGCCACCGGGTCAGAAAATAGGCCAGCCACAGCACGGCGTGGACCAGGCCATAGGCCAGCGTACCGAAGGCCCGCCCCGCCGGAAGCCACAGAAACCCCAGCAGCACCGCCGCCATGGAGGTCATAAAGCTATACCCCGCCAGGGGCACCGCCAGCAGATTGGACAGGGGCGACACCAACGACAGCGTGTTGAAGTAGTAGGCGGCCAGCGGCACCGTGCAGATCATGGAGCTCAGCGAGATCGACAGATTGGCCCGCAGGAAGGCGAGCCACCGCCGCAGGTGCTTATGCTGCCCGGTATACGCCGGAAATACCCGGTACAGCCGCCCTGACAGGGCAGCAATGCCGAAGGTGGCGGCAAAGCTCAGCTGCAATCCAATGGACGCGGCGGCGAAGGGATTGGCGATAAGGATCACCAGCAGCGCCGCGCCCAGACTGGTAAAGGCGTCGCTTTCCCGCCGGAACAGGGGACCGGCCAGCAGGAAGCCCTGCATGATGCAGGCCCGGACCACCGAGGGGGTCAGTCCCACCATGCAGGCATAGAAGGCCAGCGCGGCCATGGCCACGCCGCAGAACAGCCGCTGCCGCCGCCGGGGGACCAGCAGCTCCAGCAGCGAGATCAGGAACGCGCAGTGAAGACCCGACACCGCGAACAGGTGGGCCAGGCCCGCGCCCCGCATGATGGCGTAATCCTCGTCGGCGATGTCGTATTTGTCGCCGGTCAGCTCGGCGGTGATCAGGCCTGCCACCCGCTGATCGGCCCAGATGGCCGCTATCTTCTCCTGAAAGGCCGCGCCGAAGCGCTGGGGCAGCCACCGCAGACCGCTGCCGCCCGGCGTCACCGTCACCTCGCCCCGAACGTACAGCAGGGCATAGATGCCCTTGGCGTTGAAGGAGGTCAGCCGTGTGTCGTTGACCATGGCGGCGTCGTTCCACCGGGCGGTGCCGGACACGGCGTCGCCGGGAGTCAGGGTAAGCAGCGTGTCGTCGCCGTACAGCATGGCACGGGCCAGGGGATAGCCGTCCAGCTGGATGACCACCTTGACGCCCTTCTCCGTCTGAACAGGCACGGCGGCCGCCACGCCGGAGAAGGGCTGCTCCTTCTGGCTGCATTGTCTCACCACCGGCTGCTGGATCCAGGCCTGGTAGGCGGTGAAGTAGAGCAGCGACGCTGCCAGCGACAGACAGATCATCACGCCGCGCCTGCCGCCTTTCCACCGTCTGCGCAGCAGGAATGATACTGCCGCCAGCACCAGACATACCGCAGCGGCAGGCAGACGCCACTCCTGGGCGGCGATCAGCGCCGCCGCCAACGTTCCGGCGGCGAAGGAAAAAGCGATGGTGGCCAATACACGCATACCCTTTACCCTCCCCCGCCGGTAGATTTCAATACCTATTATAACAGCTTTTCCGCCTCAGGGCAATACGCATCCCCCGCCGGGGCGTATTGACAAGCCGCCCGGCGGCCACTATACTGATAGCATTCCCAACTGGAGGTATTTCCGTATGGAACACAACAAATTGCTGGGGAACAAGCTGTTCCTTTATATCACAGAATTTTTCGCCGGTGTATCCGTCATGGCGGTGGAGCTGGGGGCCAGCCGGTTGATGGCGCCTTATTTCAGCTCCTCCCAGATCGTGTGGACGGTCATCATCGGCGTTATCATGATCGCCATGGCCATCGGCAACGTGTGGGGCGGCAAGCTGGCGGACAAGACCAACTCGCCGGACAAGCTCTATGGCCGCATCCTCATCGCCGCCATCTGGATCGCCCTGATCCCCTTCGCGGGCCGGTGGCTCATCGCCGGGGTCAGCCTGCTGCTGGCCACGTTTGTGACGAAGAACTTTCTGGTGTGGGCGGCGCTGGCGGCGTGTCTCGTCATCTTCGCCTTTCCCTGTGTACTGCTGGGTACGGTGACGCCCTCCCTGACCAAGTTCACCGTGGACAATCTGGACGACACCGGCAAGACCGTGGGCAAGCTGAACGCCCTGAACACCATCGGCAGCATCATCGGCACCTTTGTGCCCACGTTCATCACCATCCCCGCCGTGGGCACGGCGGCCACGTTCCTGATCTTCGCCGGTGTGCTGGCGGCCATCGGCATCGTGTACTTCGCCTTTGCCCGCAAGCGGATGGTGAAGGGCATCGTGGCGGCGGTGGTCATCGTGGGGCTGTGCTTCACTCTGCCCACGTACAGCTTCGCCTTCTGGGAGAGCGATATCGCGCTGGAGGACGAATCTATCTACAACTATTTGCAGGTAAAGGACAGTGACAAGCAGACTACCCTGTCCACCAACGTACTGTTCGGCGTCCAGTCCATCCAGCGGAAGGACACGGAGCTGACGGGTATGTACTATGACTACGCCCTGGCGGCTCCCCTTATGGCAGGCATGAACGGCAGCGACAACGACAGTCGCTTCGTCATGATCCTGGGCATGGGCTCCGGCACCTACGCCAGCTATTGCGTGCGGTACTATCCCGGCGTGTCGGTGCAGGGCGCGGAGATCGACAGGAAGATCGCTGACATTGCCACGGAGTATTTCGGCCTGCCGGACAGCGTGGAGGTGGCGGTGGAGGACGGCCGGGCGTACCTGACCGCCTCGGAGAAGCAGTTTGACGTGATCATGGTGGACGCCTATCAGGACATCACCATTCCCTTTCAGCTGTCCAGCGTGGAGTTTTTCACCGAGGTACAGCGGCATCTGAAGCCCGGCGGCGTCATGGTGGTGAACCTGAACATGACCTCCGCGCAGGACGGCTCCATCAACCAGTATCTGTGCGACACCATGGCCAGCGTCTTCGCCCACACCTACACCGTTAACGTGCCCGCCAACACCAATACGGTGGTATTCTGCTCCGATTCCGATGACCTGCGGCAGACCTTTGACGCCAACCGTATCCTGCTGGAAAACGGCAGCTACGCTGCCATGATGGGTAAGGTAGCCCAGAATTTACAGGACTACACCGGCGGCGACCATATCCTGACGGACGACAAGGCTCCGGTGGAGCTGCTGGGTATGCGGGTGCTGGACGAGCTGATCGACGGCCAGCTGAGCTACTATAAAGAGCAGTTCTCCATGGAGGAGATCATCAATATGGTGACGTGAAAGCAAACATAAAACTGGTCGTCCGCTGGACGGCCAGTTTTTCCACTATGGGAAGTTTTACTTCCCGTCGTTCAGCGCATCCTCATGCCAGAAGCGACGCAGCTGATCGTAGAAAATGCTGCCGACGCCGCCGAGCAAAAGTATGGCCTGCAAAGGCAGTGTCAGCCAATAGAGGTGATAGTAGGAATTCAGGTTGCCGATGGCGGTCAACCCTTCATGAGAGTCAGGGAGGACAGAACCCCAGATGCTCAGTGCCACCACGCCGACCAGGCCGATGACGCCCGCTGCCGCCAACGCTAACCGCTTTGTGGGCCAATTCTTTCGCCAAGGAGGTGTGGTCGCTGAGGGAGCGGCCTGCGCCGCGGCCTCCCCATTCTCCAGCAGCAGGTAGTCGGTGCTGACGCCGAACAGGCGGCTGAGGGCCACCACGTTCTCCGTGTCCGGCACGGACGTGCCGCTTTCCCACCTGGACAGGGCCTGCCGTGAGACGTTGATCTGCGTGGCCAGTTCCTCCTGACTCCAACTGCGGGCCTTGCGCAGCGCTTGCAGCTTTTCACCAAAGGTCATAGGCGCTTCTCCTTTCTGTTTCTGATGCTATTCTATCAGAAACAAGGTGTAAAGTCTACCTATGGCGGCTTACAATCGCCGCAACCAGAGTTGACATTGCGGGAAATGGGGGGCTTACCGCCTTGTAAAGGGCGGACAGAGTCGTCCGCCCCTACGAGCCAAAAGATCGCGAAAAGAGACAGCCTGTCCGCCGGACAGGCTGTCTCTTTTCTACTCAGTTCTTCTTGCCGTGCTGGGCCTTCATGCGGCGCTCGTGGTTCAGAATGGTCTTGCGGATGCGGAGGTTCTTGGGGGTGACCTCCAGCAGCTCGTCGTCTGCCAGGAACTCCAGGCACTGCTCCAGACTCATCTTCCGGGGCGGCACCAGACGCAGGGCGTCGTCGCTGCCGGCGGCACGGGTGTTGGTCAGCTGCTTCTTCTTGCAGACGTTCACCACGATGTCCTCCTGCTTGGGGCTGATGCCTACCACCATGCCCTCATACACGCCCACGTTGGCGCCGATGAACAGGATGCCGCGCTCCTGGGCGTTGAACAGGCCGTAGGTGATGGACTCGCCGGTCTCGCTGGCCACCAAGGAGCCGGTGTTGCGGCGGGTCAGGTCGCCCTTATAGGGGGCGTAGCTGTCAAACACGCTGGCCATGATGCCCTCGCCGCGGGTATCGGTCAGGAACTCGTTGCGGTAGCCGAACAGGCCGCGGCTGGGCACCAGGAACTCCACCTTCATGCGGTTGCCGATGGGGGTCATTTCCTGCATATCCGCCTTGCGGGCGCCCAGCTTCTCGATGACCGCGCCCACACTCTCGGCGGGCACGTCCACCACCAGACGCTCGATGGGTTCGCACTTCTTGCCGTCGATGGTCTGATACAGCACACGGGGAGGGGACACCTGGAACTCGTAGCCCTCGCGGCGCATGGTCTCGATCAAAATGGACAGGCTCATCTCGCCGCGGCCCGCCACGTTGAAAGCGTCCATGACGCCCTCGATCTCGCTGACCCGGAGGGACACGTCCTTCAGTGTTTCACGCCACAGACGGTCACGGAGCTGGCGGCTGGTGACGAACTTGCCCTCCCGTCCGGCAAAGGGACTGTCGTTGACGGAGAAGGTCATCTCCACAGTGGGCGCGCTGATCTTCACGAAGGGCAGGGGCTCCACGCAGGTGGGAGCGCAGATGGTGTCGCCGATGGTGATGTCGCCGATGCCGCTGAGGGCGATGATGTTGCCGGCGGTAGCCTCGGTGATGGGCACCTTGCCCAGACCGGCAAACTCATACATACTGACGGCCTTGGCCTTCTTGGCGGGCGCGTCGGGATCATGGTAGTTGCACACCGCGATCTCCTGGTTCTGCTTCAGCACGCCCCGCTCGATGCGGCCGATGGCGATACGGCCCACGAACTCGTTGTAGTCGATGGCGGACACCAGCATCTGGAAGGGCTGGTCCAGGTCGGCCTCCGGCGCGGGGATATAGTCCAGAATGGTGTCAAACAGCGGGGTCAGGTCAGTGCCTGCCACATCGGGGGAATAGCTGGCGGTGCCGTTGCGGGCGGAGCAGAACAGCATGGGGCTGTCCAGCTGCTCGTCGGTGGCGTCCAGCTCCAGCAGCAGTTCCAGCACTTCGTCGATGACCTCGTGGATACGCTGGTCGGGGCGGTCGATCTTGTTGATGACCACGATGACCCGGTGGCCCAGCTCCAGGGCGCGGCTCAGCACGAAGCGGGTCTGGGGCATGGGGCCCTCGGCGGCGTCCACAAGCAGGATAACGCCGTTGACCATCTTCAGGATGCGCTCCACCTCGCCGCCGAAGTCGGCGTGGCCCGGCGTGTCCACGATGTTGATCTTGGTGTCGCCGTACTGGATGGCGGTGTTCTTGGCCAGAATGGTGATGCCGCGCTCACGCTCCAGATCGTTGGAGTCCATGACGCGATCCACCGTCTCCTGATTCTCACGGTATACGCCGCCCTGCTTCAGCATCTGGTCCACCAGCGTGGTCTTGCCGTGGTCAACGTGGGCGATGATGGCGACGTTTCTCAGCTTTTCGTTCTGCAAAGGTAAAAACCCCTTTCTCCTGGGTATAATTTCATTAACCTTGCTATTATATGCCCTTGAATCTCTGATTGCAAGGGGTTTCGTCAACTTTTTCTCTCATTTTCGTTGACAAATGTGCGTCGGATGGAGTAAAATACAGCTTGCATACGCCTCCGTAGCTCAGTTGTATAGAGCGGCCGCCTCCTAAGAGAACCGAGCTGATTTCAACTAGCAAAAACCAATCTTCATATTTGCCTCCGTACCTCACCGGGATAGAGGGCCCGCCTCCTAAGAGCACGGACATCAATTACCAATGGCACCAATTCCCTTACAATTTTACAATACGCGTCTGTAGCTCAGTTGGATAGAGCGCGAGCCTCCTAAGCCCGAGGCCCCCGGTTCGAGCCCGGGCAGGCGTACCAAAAACGCTGTAATCCCAATGGATTGCGGCGTTTTTTCTCTTTTGAGGGTGATGTACCGATGATAGCAGCAGCGCCCGAAATTCTGTCGCCACACCTTGTTTGGCACCACTTGTTTATATCGAACCGATTTTTGCATTTTTCACTATTTGGCACCACATTGGCACCGCGGCACAAAACGCTCATTTGCAACTCTGGTTCGATATGAGTGATGTGAGCACACTCAAAAGTTCAGGGGATTGCTGAAGCTGCGCGATAATGCTCTGCACATCCAATACAGGCTGCGGTTCAGCGGGTGCTTTCACACTGCGTAAATCTGGGTTTGCGTAAAACGCACTTTCAAACTTCTGTGCATTGACCTTGCGGTCTTCATCGAGAATGTGAGCGTATACCTTTGTGACCATATCAGCCTGTGAATGCCCCGTGTCGCCCTGTGTGGCTTTAATGTCGCCATGGTTAAGTTTCAGCTTATAAGTTGTGCTGGAATGACGGAGAGAATGAAACACGACATTAGGAAGATTGGCGTCCCGCTTTAATCTCCGGAAAGCATTGGAAATAACCGTTTCCTCGCAGGGGCGTCCGTTTGGAAGCGCTACAACGAGATTGTAGTCAAGGTACTCATCGCCCAGAAACTCTTTTTGCTTATCCTGAGAATCCTTCCATTCCCGCAGAATGTAAGCGACTGTTTTGGGCATCCACACCTTGCGAACACTGCTTTCTGTCTTAGGCGTTTTCAGCACGATCACCGTGCTGGCATTTTCCAAATACATGGTTCGAGGAAATTTTTTGATGATTTCTTCTTCCCCCAAAACAGCAAGCGAGGATTCTTTTACACGAGCTAACTCTTTTTCCACGCACAGGTAAGCATTGTCGTTGGCAATATCCGCATCGGAAATGTGGATATTATCCCAAGTCAGGCCGACGATTTCTCCGATCCGCAGCGAGCAGGCGAAAGATAGATTGATAGCAACATAGAGCCGCCCATCTTTGCATTCATCCAGCGCTTTTCGGATCGTAGCTGCGTCCCAGATCTCACGAGGCTTGCGTTTGACTTTTGGCAGCGTTGTGTTATCGAAGGGGTTCTTTGCGACGATGTCCCAGCGCACAGCCTGTTTGAAAGCGCATCGAAGCAGTTTGTTGATGCGCTCAATATTGGCAGGCGTCATATACTCCGTTTTGCTGTATCGGTTCTTAAAAACAGGGCATTTCGTCCTTTGTAATGTCGTAATAAACCGATCCGCTGCAATAGTTGTCACATCCTGCATCAGTACGTTGCCAAGTAGGGGATTAATATAATTGCGGATCAACCCTGTATTTGCTTCATAGGTGCTGGGGCTCCATTTTTTCACTCCATACAAACTCACAAAGTCATCGAGGAAGGCAGAAACAGTCGTCTTATTGGGAGATATGAATGTGCGGTTTCCTTGTTTATATTCAATCTCCGCCTTACGGTGTTTTGCTTCCGTTTCCGTATCGAAGGATTCCCATTTCTGTTTCTTTTCTCCGTATTCGTTGAAATAATAGTAAACAACATGATATTTGCCTCTACGCCTTTTGATAGATGCCATAATAAACCTCCTACAGTGTCTGTTTATCCAGCCAATCATCAAAGGACACTTTGGAAACTCTGATGGAAGAACCAATCCGCACCATCTTGAATACACCCGAGTGGACAAGACTGTACGCAGCAGTTCTTCCTATACCAAGAATCTTTGCAATCTCCTCAACGGTATATGTCCGCTTTCCGCCAAGGTTTTTGTTGGTATCGCCGTGGTCAGCGCTCATAGTAACCTCCTCTCTGTGACCACAGCACCATGCTTCAAAAGAATTGTAGCATGGTGCTGTGATACACGCAAAAAAATGATGTGAAATTATATCAATGGAGGAACTTTTCATCCGGCATTACAGGATGGAAACTTCCTCCTCTGATACATCTTCAGATGCATCTATTGTTCATCCATATAAAAACTCTCAAGCAAAACAGGCGGCTGGTGGCTGCCAACCTCACGGGAATCTCACCCCGGCCCATGCTGATGGGTGCGCCGCACGATGCTTTGAGGGCGTCCAATGCGGGAGTATCATTAAGGGTGCCGGTGGTCGTGGCCAACAGAGTGCCGCTCTGTTTTTGAATAACGCCTGTTTCGCTCCCTCCCATACGGGAGATCATGGCGGGCGCTGTTCTC
The DNA here is from genome assembly GCA_934574095.1 of uncultured Oscillospiraceae bacterium. Taxonomy (GTDB): domain Bacteria; phylum Bacillota; class Clostridia; order Oscillospirales; family Oscillospiraceae; genus Vescimonas. The sequence goes on from CAKTMW010000008.1 coordinate 15,481, forward strand.
TGGCTCACACCGGCACGAACGTACCTGTCTGCTCTATTCCGGGCTGCCGCAGCAGCCCTTTGTCAAAGTGCAACATCGGCTCTTTATCAGCCTGCATCAGCCATCAAGTCTTTGATGGCTGATGCAAACTCATGAAGAGGAAATCGCGGCGGCGATGCGGAAAGGAAAACACACCGCCGCCGCGAAACAGGGGGAGGCTATGCGATTCGGATGATGTCAAATTTCAGGATGCTCTCGATCAGCTTTATCTCAAGCTGACCGCGCACCGCTTCATCCACGAAGTAGTAGAGATTCCCTGCGGCGTCGTAGAAGCAGCGAGTAGACAGGCGGCGTATGTAGCCCTCATAGCGCTTCAGGATGCAGCGGATGGCAGCTTCATCGCCCTGAGACGCCGCGTGAATCACCGAAAACGGGAGCAGTGTTTTGCTGCGAACGCGCTTCATATGTAAGAAATTACTCATTGTCATCCTCCATTCGTTTTCTGAGTTCAGCAAGGGTATCCGTCCGTCGGTGCTGAACTGTCCGCCGCGCCATGTCCAGCAGCTCCCCAATCTCGCGGTCGCTCATGTCCATGAAGTAGGACAGTAGGATCACGTCGCGCTTCTCCCGTAGGAGCTTGGCCAGCGCCGCCGCAAGGCGGTCATCGTTGACGGGGATGCGGTATCCGCATACTTCAAATTCCACGGGGTGAACGTCCTCGTAGCAAAGCTTCGCAAGAAGCTCCGGGGGCAGCTCCGAGAAGCTACATTCCCGCGCCCTACGGCGTACCTCTGACCGCTGCATGTCCGCGTTTTCCTGACGCAGTATCTTCTTGCAATAGCTGTCGAATATGTGCCGGACGCTCTCTTTCTGGTTCCATGGAAGCTTCAAAGCGTCATCCTCCTTTGCTGCCGGGAAAGGGTTCTCTCCTTCCCTCTTACTAAATACTCCGTTTGAAGCGGGCCGTTTTGGCCAACTTTTTGAAAAATTTTTCAAAAAATTTTTCTTCGTCTTTTTCATGGCATTTTTCCTCCATTCCGTCATTCTGAAAAATTCGCAAATGACGGAAACGGCGGGCCGCGGCAGCGAGGGAAAAACGACTGTTTTCGACATAGAAAAAGCGCACAGCCAACACAAAGTTGGTTGTGCGCTTTTTTTCTGTTATGGCAAAAGCGGGGGCGCTTGACGCACCTCCGCTCCTGCCATATAGAGAAAAATCACGGAAAGGTTAGTTGTTAGTTCTCCTTGCGCTTGCGGGTGACGATCACCGCGCCAGCCAGGACGGCCACCAGGCCCATGCCCACGTACAGGGTCACGCCCGCGTCGCCGGTATTGCCGGACTTCACGTCCTTACCGTTATCTTTCTGATAGGGATTCTTGGCGGAACTGTTGTTGCCGCCGTTACCGGGCTTGCCGGGGTTGGGCTTGGAATTATCCTTCACGATCTCGTCCATGCGAGTGGTCACTTCGTCCATCTTGTCGATCTCCATGCCGGTCAATTCCGCCTTCTGCTCCGGCGTCAGCTTGTCGTAAGCCTCCTTGGCTGCCTTGACGGCCTCCTGATCCTCGATGGTCAGATTGCCCGCGCTGGGCAGCTTGTCCAGCTGATCCTTCACCTCGTCGATGGCCTGGAACTGGGCGATAGCGGCTTCCAGCTTCTCCAGCTCGGCCAGTTTGCCAGAGTCAGCAACAACTTTTTGCTGCTCCTTGCTCAGTGCGTTGAAGGACGCTCTTGCCGCGGCCACAGCGTTCACGTACAGCTGATAGTTGCCGTACTTCACAGAGGAGACCTCCGGCAGATCGTTTATCATACCCGTCACGGCGCTGGCGTCGGCGTTGACGTCGATCACCCGCAGCACGTACCATGTGCCGCGCTGGCCGCTGCCGTTCATGGTGGGCCAGCCGTTCTCGCCGCAGCCCACATAGATCGCATCGCCCGCCTTGACGGGGATGCTCTGCGTCCGCTTGTAGAAGCTGAAGCCCTCGCTGTTATCTGTGACCTTCTCATTCAAGAAGATCTTCGTCAGATAGTTCTTGTTGGCCGCGGTAGGCGTCACCTGAATGTTGGCCTCGGCGCTGTCGATGGCCAGCGTGTACTCATAGGTGCCGCCGGGCTGGCCGGGGGTGAACTCGGTCAGCAGCTGGCCGCCCGATACGGTCAGGTCGCTCAGCGTGGTGTTCTTGTTGCCCCAGGTGCCGCCCAGGTCACCGCCCGCGTTGTCGTTGGTGGTGTTGTTGGTGTACATGACGCGGATCACATCGCCGTCGCTCAGGTCACCCTCGGCCACGCTGAACGCGCCGAAGCCATAGTTGGTGAACCAGTCGTTCAGCGTACCCATCCAGCCGGACTTCGCGTTGCCGTCCTTTTCGCTCAGGCCGTTAATGGTGGCAATGTAGTTGCTCTCAGCACCGCTCTGCTTATAACCGAACTCATCCAGTGCCGCCACGATGCAGGTCATCATGGTGCTGTTGTGCTCAAGATCGACCCAGGTATCAACCAGAGTTCCTTCCCAGTATTCTTTGTTCTTCGGCCACATGTCGCTGGTGAAGGTGGTGTTCTCCACGATGACATGCACCTTGCCGAAGCCGGTGGCGGCGTCCTTCATGGCCAGCACCGCGTTCTGATAGGCGCTCTCCACGGCGGCCACGGAGGTGGCGGCCTGAATGGCCTTGACGCCAGCCTGATACGCCTTGTCCACGACGCTGCCCTTCAGGCCGTTCTTCACCGTTTCCAGATGAGCCAGCGCGGCGCTCCGGGCGGCGGCCACGGCCTCCTCGCTGTCGGCGGTCATGGCCTGATACTCCGTCTTGGAGAGCATCTTCACGTCGAAGGTCACGGTGCTGCCATCCACCGCGTCAGCGGGGATAACATACTCCGCCAGATAGTAGCCGTCATACGCCGTCTTCTGCTCGTTGGGCGTGACCAACGTCTGCGGCTCCATCAGGTTCCATGTCTTGCCGCCGTCCACTGACCACACGGGCCAGTATTTCGCGTCGGTGGTGTCCAGATAGTAGCGGATGAACACATGGTCGCCCGCCTTACCGCTGCTGGGCATTGTGCTGGTAAGCGTTGCCCATGTAGGATTGGGAACGGTGCCGTCCACATTGGGCGTCACCACCCACTTGAGGTTGGGCCAGCCGAAATAGGGGTTGCCGTTGTCGGCCTTCCGGGGCATCTGGTTTTCGTCAATGTCGGCCTCCAGCTTCACCACGGCCAGCGCCGTCAGACTGTCAGCGCCGATCTTCGCCACCGCGTCCAGACGCTTGGTCTCGTTGGCGGACAGCAGCTTCTTCTGGTAGCTGTTCAGCCCGCCGTACACCGTCTGGATGTCCTTCACCAGCTGCTTGTAGTTGGCGTTCAGGTCGTTCAGATCGTCGGGCAGATAGGACAGGTTCTGCCGCAGACCGGCGATGACCGCCGCGTGGTCGATGGTCGCCGCGCCCAGCTCCTTCAAGCGGGCGAAGTCCGCGTCGAAGGTGTCCATCAGGGCCGTCAGGTCGGTGGCCTTCTGTAAATTGGCCGTCAGGGTCTCGTACTGGGCCTTGAAGGCCTCGTAGTCCGCCGCTGTGAAGTCATAGTCGTGGAAGCTGTCGAAATACGCCTTGGCCTCGGCGGCCTTTTCGGTGCGGTACTGCTTCAGCAGTGCGTCGGTGTCGTCCGCCTCGGTTACGTGGATCAGGGCGTAGTCGCCGCCGTACAGGGAGTAATACTCGCCGATGGTGGTGGCCTGATACACGTCGGTAAAGGTCAGCTCATCCGGCGTCACGTTGAACATGGCCACGGTGTACCAGCCGGGTCTGGTAAACACGTATTGCAGACTGCCGTCCGCGCCGGTGGTGGCGGCGGTTTTGTGGGTAGGCTGGGACAGCGCCTCCGTCTCGGACGGGTCGCTGATGAACAGGGTGATCCCCGCGGCGCTCTTGCTCTGGCCTAGGTTAAAGAGATCAGCACCGATTACCGTGGCGGAGAGCTTTACCTTGTCGCCCACCTTCGCAGTGCCGGGTGCCTTCGTGTCGATCAGGGCGATGCTGTCACGATAGCTGCTGGCGTCAACAGCGTTGCTTGTAAAGATTGCTGTGGAGTCATAACCGCTGGAAGCCTCTGTTTTCTCCAGAGGAGACTGAATACGGAACATCCGGATATCGTCTCCATGGTGGAACTGCACTGCTTTCTGTAGTATTAGTATTTGCCCTTGACTGAACACGCCGAAATTCTCGCCATTTACCAGCAGCAGGAAATAAGGTATCGTATCGCAGCCACCCCGGATGGAACCCTCTGCGTGCAAATCGAAGGTCAGGCCCGCCTGTGCCATCAGGCCCGTCAGGTCGGTGCTGCCCGCTTCCAGCGTCAGGCCGCTGTTGACGTACAGATTCGTGCCGCCGAAGCTGGGGTACAGGGCGGAGAAGTTGTTCAGGTACGTAAAGGACACCGTCACGTCCACGCCGCTGGTCAGTGCGCGATAGGCGTTTTTCAGCGCTTCAATATGGGCGATATAATGCGTCCATTGTCCCGCGTCATTGTATGCAGAATAGCCGTTGAAGCCCTGGAGCATTTTCCAGTCCTCGGTGGTGCCGCCCACGATGCGGTAAGCCATATCCGCCTTCAGGACGGCGTAGGCGTCGGTATAGGCCGTCCAGCTGTCCGCCGTATAGTCGCTCTCCTTCAGCTTGGCGGGGTCGTACTGCTGCAGCAGGGCCTCGGCCTCCGGCTTGGCCGCCATGTACTTGTCATAGGCGGCGGCGTAGGATTCTTTGTTCACCAGCTTGTGGGCATCCGCCGCAGCGGCCAGTTTGTCCACCTCACCCTGTTTGGAGGCGGTGTTTTCGTCGGTGGGGTTGCCATCTTTATATAGCTGCTCCAGCAGCGCCTGACCGTCCTTCAATGCTTTGGCATAGGGCTGCCAGGACGGGGGGGTGCAGTTATCGGCGCTGGGCTTTTCCCAAAGCGTGTTTTCAGGCCAGCCCTCTTGTAAGCTGTTGCCAAGATTCCACCGCCAGTCGGTGTTCAACGCCTCATACAGCGCCGTGGTGTTGACCCGATCAGTGGGTATCAGATTGCCGATGGCGGCTTGCAGAGCGGTGATGAGTCCAGGAGCCGCCTTATCATATTGTTCCTGAGAAATACTTTCGTTGTCATAGAGTTCCTGCGCCTGTTGTGCGACAGCGCACAGTTCATTCCAGAAACCCGTTTCGCTGGTTGTTCTTCCGTTCCAACGGTCATTTTTGGTATAATAGCCCGTGGTGGGAACGCTGTCAAGAGCAGCCCTCAAAGCACTTTTGTCGATTGTTTGACCGGCAGTGCTAATTTGAATGACAACGCTATCGTTCGATACTCCAGAAGTCGTATAAGAAACAATGAAGCCCTTTACATTCTTCTTTGGTATGCTCTTCCCCTCAAACAGGGTGGTAATATTGTCTGTACTGTCTACTCCTAAAAGAGTCAAATCAAACTTCTCATCGACAATATAGTTTCCATTTTCTTTAAGCTCTGCAAGCAGCTGCGCTAAAGTCTGAGTCTTAGAAAGGAATTTTTTATATGCTTCAACACCTTTTGCATTCAGGAATACACAACTAACTATTAAATTTTTTTCCGGTACGTCCTCCCCCCAAAATACATTCTTGAGGGATGCTCCCACCGGCAACGAAACAAGCCATATTTTCCCGTGCGTTATTGTGGTTGTTCCCCTCTTACTATATGTTCTTGTTCGAGTCCCGATTTGCTCAAGTGTGGCAGTAAGTTCAGATGTATCATCCCCTACGGTATACGTCACAACAGGAGTAAAATTACTTGTAACTTCATTATCTGCATAGGTCTGTATACCGTTATCTTCTATAACGATATCACCCTGCTGCTCTTCAGCGGTCTGGACTTCCTGTGCCTTCTCTTCAACAGCAGGCATGTCCGGAGAAACCCCATTCTCCACAGCAAAAGCGCTGACCGGCAGCAGCGAGACTGCCATCACCAGCGCCATCAGGAATGATACGATTCGTTTTTTCATTCCGTGATCTTCCTTTCTTTTTTTGTGATTTTTTCTCTATATCAAAGGCCGTGCGGCCTGGGTTTTTGAGGTGCGGCGGGCGGGGACGGCAACCCCCGCCCGCCCTATGGAAAACACAACGGCGTAATGCCGTTCGGCTTGCAAAAAGACAACCATGCTGTGCTTATAAGCACAGCATAAAAGGGATATCCCTTTTATGAAAAATTTTCCATTCAACCGCCGCCTGCGGCAGCAAAAAAGACGCACGGCCTCTCCCGGCCATGCGCCCGCACACAACAAAACGCACGGCCCAAATGACCGTGCGCTGCACTTCTCACTTCGGCTTCGGGAATGGCAAAACCAAACGGCCCGGTGCATAACGTATCTGACTTAGCCTGTCGCAGCAGGCATCACAGCGACCTTCTCGCGGGGACTCTCACCCCATTCCGCCGCCGGGTTTTGCTTTCGCTCCCCGGCGCACCGTCCGTAATGTTCAGTTATCGTAATGTAGTGTATCACAAGGCTAACCGGAAAACAAGGGGATTTTGGAAAATCGCGTGGAATTATTCCGGAAATTGCCGCAGCGGCCATTTTATTTCGGCGGGCCCAGCGCCAGCACAGGCTTGCGGGCCACGTCCATGGCGTAGGCCAAGGCGCTGTCCTCCGCGCTGCCTGTGGGCGGCGTGTCCCTGTCATAGACCGCCAGCACCATGTCGGCCAGGTCGATGATCTTCTTGTAGGCGTGGAGCTGTGCGTCCGGTGCGCCGACCTCGCACACGACGGAGATGTAGGTGCATTGCTCTAGCATCGTGAAGTAGCGCTCCCGCAGGTAGGGTGCCCATTTAGTAGCCTGCTCTTCATGGGGCGTGTAGCAGATAAGCATCAGGTCGTGGTCAGTCGTCCGCAGTCCGTTTATAATCTCAGCGGCGTACAGTCCCACGCCGCAATCGCAAGCCACGAGGAACTGTGACACGCCGCTCTGGCGCAGCGCCATGATCTGCTGCGCCAACTCGATTTTCAATTTTCGGCAGCGGTCATCTTCCTCGTCGAACCCCCACGGAAAACGCATAGGGTTTTGACCGATGATGGCACAGCGGATAGGGTTGGTCATTCCTCGTTGTCCTTTTCTGCCTGTAGCAGTATATTTTTGTCGTATTTAGAAAGCGTATGATTGTTTTGGATTATATCATTGCCACCATATCATGTCAAACGCTTTCTATTTCAGACAGAAAGTAACACAGAGAAACAGTATAATTTACTCATACCACGAAAGGCAAGGGCGTCCCGCATGAGTAAAACTGTTTCGTTCAAAAACAATGACCGCTTTATCCAAATCGGCATTGCCATCGTTACCCTCCGCAAGCTGCGTGGAATGTCGCAGGAAAAGCTGGCCGAGAAAGCAGGTATCAGCCGTTCACTTCTGAGCGTTATCGAAGCGCCCGGAACGGCACACAACTTCACGCTGGATGTGTTCTTTGATATTGCGGACGCTTTGGAAGTTGATCCCGCAGACCTCATTAGTGCATCTATGATCCCTGATAAGATGCTGAAAGGCCGGAAGTCTTGAATGTAAAAATAGCGGGCAGAGGAATTTCCTCTGCCCGCTATTCATCTGTGTACCATACCGGCCTTGCGGCTGTCTCGAAGCCGGTTCGGTGGGAAATCGCTACGCCGCCTGTGCCGGAAGCGCAATGTACCACCAGCAGGCGGCCCAGCCAGTCGCGGCCTGTGTCAATTCCAATATTTTCGTCGTCCGCAAAGCTAAAGTTATATTTACACTTTCATTTTTCAAATCCAATTTATGGCATCATCATTTCTTCCTTTGAGATGATACCTACGTTCGCTATTCTTCTTTTTTCCTCTGCGAGCATCGTTCCGTGTAAATTCTCCAATCACCAACGTATCACCACCAGCCTCGTTTGGCTCTTGATACCTATCATACAACACAATCGTTCTATACGGAAGCGAATAAATACTATATAGTGTCGCAGGTATTCCCAAAATTGTCCCAATAATTGCAATTTTATTTAAAACGTCCCATATCATCGTAGCATTTCCTCCAGTTTATTCATTGTTATGCTTATTTGGTAATAGAGTCCACTTATATATTGGGAATTATAGCATATTTATGGCCTATATTCAATTGAACGTCCATCTTTCAGCTTTCTTTTTCATACCACACCGGTCTTGCGGCTGTCTCGAAACCGTCGCGGTGGGAGATCGCTACGCCTCCTGTGCCGGAGGCGCAATGCACCACCAGCAGGCGGCCCAGCCAGTCGCGGCCTGCGGCGATGCCGACGTGTTCATCCTCCGGATAAAACAGCAAATCCCCTGGCTGCACCTCGTCCCACTCGATGTCCACGCAGTTGGCGTGCTGTTCCATGGCTCCGCCGCCCTGCCCGATCACATACTCGCCGCCGCTGGCGTTGTAGAACGCCCAGTCCACGAAGCCGGAACAGTCAAGGCCGTAGGGTTGCTCCGTGCCGGTGCTGTCGCTGCCCTCGGCTGTAACCTCCGTCAGCTCGCCCCAACGGTCGTCCCAGCCCAGCACCAGCGATTTGCCGCCCCAAAAGTAATCCACCTTGTCCACCAGCGCCAGCGCGTAAGTCACCACCATGCGCCGTTCCATGGAGAGATCGTCCGGCAGGCGCTCCCACACCTCCATGGCTTCGCCGGTGGGCTCCATGGTGTGGCTGTCCGCAACAACGCCTGCCGGGGACAGAGCCGCTGCAACCGCAATCACCGGCAAGGCCAGCAACAAGAACAGTACCACACCGCCGCCCGCTGCGGCTATGGCCTTGAACCCAGCGCGGACGGTTTTGCCCACCGCCTGCGCCATCTGCTCCAGCCGCTGTCCCGCTTTGCGGGCGGCGGCTTTTGTCTGCTGGAGCATCTGCCGCTGGACAGCGCGCTGAGTGTGTTGCTTTGCCCGCTGCTGGGCGGCGGTCATAGTGGGCGCAGTTGGTTTTTGCGCCGGTTGGCGCAGCGCTGTGACAATGCGCGGCGTCTCTGCTGGCGTGGTACTCTGTGCTGCGGCGGACTGCTCCGTTGACTGCCACATATCCCGCTGCCACACCTGCGCCGCCGTTGTCTCCTGCCGCTGCCGCACCTTCTGGGCGCGGTATTTGTGCAGGACGTACTTCCGCTGAAGCTGCCGCGTGGCGCGGAAGGTCAGACGGGCGGCATCCGCTGCGCCCTGCTGTACCTGCTCCGTGGCGTACTCCACCGGCTGCCGCTGGTGCTGTGTCTGCCGTTCCTGCTTCTGCTGAGCATAGTGCCGCTGCAAGATACGCACCGCCGTGCGGGGCATGGCGTCTTTCTGCCGCGTTTTCGGCTGCTCCATGGCGGCGCGGGTCTTTACGTCACGCATTTTGCTCCCCCGGCTTGGTGGTCATCAGGCGGTATAGCTCCGTGTCGCGTGGCAGCTCATTGATGAACGGCACAAGGCAGGAGCCGACTTTAATAAGCCCGTGTCCTGCCGGTGCGTCACTGACGCAATCCATCTGCGCGTCGCTGGCTCCCAGCAGCTTGGCCAGCTCCGCACGGTCAGTAGGTGCCTGGTTCAACAGCACCAAAAACTCGCTGTTGGCGAACATCAGCCGCGCCGTGTCGGACAGCAAACACTCCTCCACATTCTGTGTAATGCCGGTAAGGGTGGCGTAATACTTGCGAAACCGCTTCCAGCATTTATACAGGAACTCGCTGGAGTAGTTGTTGATGGCGCTCTTACCGCCCACGCCGGGGCTGGCGAAGAACAGATAGATCTCGTCGATATAGACGTGGGTATACCGCCCCTGCTGCCGGTTTCGGATGACGCGGTTCAAGATGCTGTCCAGCATCACCAGCAGGCCAATGGGTTTGAGATTTTCGCCCAAGTCCTGAATGTCGTAGCAGGTGATGCGGTTGCGGGTGTCGATGTTGGTCTGGTGGGCGAACACGTTGAGACTGCCGGTGGTGAACAGCTCCAGCGCCAAGGCAATTTCGTGGGCAACAGGTTCTTTCTGCCGCATGAGGTCGTCGTAGAGGTCTTTCAGCGTGGGCGGATCGCCCTCGTATTTGCGGATGTACTTGCGGTAGATGTTGGTGGTGCAGCGGTCGATGATGGACTTTTCTTTTGAGCCGATCTCACCCGCGCCCATAAGCTGTTCACACAGGGACATGATGAACTCACTCTTGAGGACAAGGGGATTGCGCCCGTCGCCGTACTCCTTGGAAATGTCCAGCGCGTTGACATAGCTGCCGTTGGAGGCCGAGATGGTGATGACCTCACCGCCCAGGGCGCGGATCAGCGGGCCATACTCGCGCTCAGGGTCTACCACAATAATGTCGTGGTCGGTGTTCAGGCCCACAAAGCCGATCTCCTGCTTGGCCATCATGGACTTGCCGCTGCCGGATACGCCCAGATACAGGCCGTGGCCATTCAGCAGGGCGTCACGGTTGCAGATGATAAGGTTGCGGGACACGGCGTTGACACCGTAGTACAGGCCGCCGGTGTCCATGATCTCCTGCGTCTTAAAGGGCAGCAGCACGGCGGTACTCTCCGTGGTCAGCGTCCGCATAGCGTCGATACGCCGCAGGCCGTAGGGCAGCACCGTGTTCAGCGCGTCCTCCTGCTGGTGCTTCATGGTGGCAAACTGGCAGCCGTGGGAGCGGCCAATGGCGGACAGCGCCTCCGTGTCCTGCTCCAACTGCTCCTCGTTGTCGGCAAGGTGGGTCAGCGTGACCAGCGCGTACATCATCCGTTGGTCGCGGGCGGTGAGGTCGTCCAGAAACTCCCGTGTTTCCTTCCGCATCTGCTCCAGATCATAGGGGATGTTGGCGGAGAAATTGTTGTGGTGGTTCTGCCGCTGCTGCCAGCGGGTGATGTCGCTCTCCACCGCCATGATGCGCCGGTGCATCTCCGATACAGCCTCATCGGTGGCCACCGGTACAATGTCGATGGACAGCATCATGTTCCGCGGGTAGTCCATCAGCTCGGTTATCATGGTGTCCTTGATGAAGCTGGCGTACTCCCGCAGGAACAGGGTGCGGCCTACGCGGTCATCCACGGCGTAGTGGTCGGGAAAGAATTGCAGCGTCTCCGGCGCGATGGCGTCGCGGAAGTCGTGGCCCCGCCGCTGAGCGGTTTGCAGGTCGAAGGCGAAGGCCGATTCCTGCCCTACACGGAAGAAGTCGTGGAACAGCTGCAGCCGCTCGTTGAGGGTGATTTCCCGTATGCCGGAATCCATGCGGCCGAGGCCAGCGGTCAGGTCAGTTCCCACGCGGGCGAAGAAGGTGCGGGCCTCCTCGATGCTGCGCTTGGCCACAGACACGGTGATGTACTTCTCCTGCACCAGATTGTTGCTGCCGGTGGCCTTGTCCAGCAGAATGCCGTTGTACTCGCGGCGCATATAGTCGCGGCCATCCTGCCGGTAGGCCATCAGGAGATTTTGGCTGAACTCCTGACGGTTGAGCTGGCGGTTCACCAGCGTCAGCTTGATACCTGCGTCAATGGGCAGGCTGTTGAGAACGCCGCAATAGCCCAAGAACAGCTCCATTTGCTTTTCCGGCGAGGCCACAGCGTAATTGACATCAAAAAAACGCCAGGTCTTGGAAAACCTGCCGCTTACCTGAAAAACACCGTCCTTATAAATGCGCTTGATGGGAATGGACTGCTGCACACTGCGAGGAATGCGGAAAGTGTCCCGCTCCGTGCTGCGGCCCTTGAATAGTTTTCTCACTTCTTGTCCTCCTTCTCCCAAAGGTCGTATAGGTAGTTTTCGCTGTGCCATAGCCGCCGGCCGGCCAGCAGAAAGTTGGTCTTGCACCACGCCCACAGGAATTGCTCCAGCGTCAGGCCGTTGTAGTGAAAGAAGCCTGCCGCCGCCATAGGCGTAGCACCCACGATGCACAGCCAGCCCAGCGTCTCGCGGTCTAACATACCCCGCAAGGCAAAGTACAGCCCCACCGCCGTACCCACCGCCAGCAGCGAACAGATGAGCTGCCGCGCTGTCAGGCCGAAGTAGACGGTTTCCTTATAACTGCGTATTTCTTTGTTGATTTTGATCTCCATGTGTACCCTCCATAGTTCAGAGAGGATTTTTGCAACCTTTAACACTCTTCCTCTCTACAACTCATTATTACATCATATATGCAAGAAGATAGCTTCAAAAATATCTGTGCCTTCCCGAATAATATTGAAACCCGTCTCAAATTGAGACGGGTTTGGGTAAGAATATTACTGCGGCGGTCTGCTATTCCAAAGGCATTTCCAGCAATGCAGCGGTTTGGTCGCGGCGACCATACACGACCGCCGTAACGGCTACCTGCGCCTTAGCTTCATCAATCAAGTAATAGACAAAGAAATTCTTGACGATCATTTTCCGTATGCCGCGAGAGTACCAGGGTTCTTCTGGTGTCAACGGGTATCGCGCCGGATGCTGCTTCAACGAGCGAATCTCTTTCTTCAGTTGATCCGACCACCGCCGTGCAATTACCGGCTCCTGCAAGCTGTGAGAAATATAAGTGACAGTCTGTTGGATTTGTTCCACAGCCTGTGGGGTCAGCCTTACCTCATATTCCATGCTTAAATACCCTCGTTTATCGTTGCAAAGGCTTCATCGACAGAGACCGTCTGCCCATTTTTCGCCTGCTGATAGCCCTTTTCCATCATTGCATTGAACTGTTCTTCTGTCAGGCTATCGCGTGTGGGGAGTTTGGGAACTGCGAGGGAATACGGCACACCACCGGTCATGATAATCTGCCGATACAATGTGTCTATCAGCACAGAAACAGGTAAGCCAATCTGTTCAAGTATTGTCTCAGCCTGCCGTTTGATCTCCGGCTGCACTCTAGCTGTCACATTTGCGCTTTTTGTTGCCATAATAAGCACCTGCCTTTCTTATCTTTAGTATACCCTAATGTGTCGCTGTTTGCAATACATTTTTACAGCCCAAACATCTCCCGTACCACGCGGTCGGCACCTTTCACCAGTCCTACCAGCACCAGCATATCCTTGAACTTCTTGTTCAAGTGTTCCGTCATGATAGGTCGGCCGTTGGCTTGGCAAATTACAAGACCATAATCAGCATACCCTTCGGGGCCAAGCTCCTTTTTCAAATTCTCCTGTAACTCCCTCAGACCGGCCAATGCCTGCATGGTGCTGGCAGGAACATCAATTTCCCGGATACTGCCTTCCGTTTTAGGCTGCTTCAGCATAATGCTCGTTTTTGTTCCGGGATAAAGGTTCGGAAAGGTGAAAAGAATCTGCATTTTCGGAAGTTTTGCGTTTTCCTTGCCAATACGGTCAATAACGCGATCAATGCTGACACGTTGTTTTACCATAATGCGCTCCGAACAGGCTCTTAGAGAGGCTGCCGGTCTTGAACAGGGCGAAGCACAGCAGGACCGTGTAGCCCATGCAGGCCCATATCGCGCCTGAGATATTTCCGTCCGTGGCGATACTCTGTACCAAAACAGAGTAGATTCCCACGCACACCATGATTAGAAATGCCTGGAACGCCAATGCAAACAGGGATTTCAAGTAGTTCTGTCCTGTATGGCTCCAATCCCGGTTCGTCATAGTGGCAAGCGGAATTGGTCCAACGGAAGTTGTCAAATACACCTCGATCATGCGGCCGTAGATGACAAGCATGATACAGTGACCGTGTCCGCGATGTGTGGATGCAATCACATCCTCGTCGCACAGCTGTGCACAGACGGACGCAGCCACGGCTTCTTCGCCGGTGTACAGGTGGACAGAACCGCGGAGCTTGTTCTCCGTAAAGAGAGTCCATGCGGTTTCTTCAAAGTCCCGGATCTCGTTTGAATGGTTTATTCAATGATGCCGGTCAGCGTCTGGCCGGGGGGGTGCCAAAAGCGCCGTGACCCATTCCTATGGGTCACGGCGCTTTTTCGCGTCTTATTCCGTTTTTGTCTTCGGCACAAACAGCAGGTTTTCGTCCACCTGGATATCAAACCCCTCCACCTGTCCGCCGGCGGAGTACTGCCACATGTCGAACCGGTAGTAGAAGTCCGGATAGCTGTTGTAGTCCGCCACCCACAGGGAGTAGTCCGCCAGGCGGCTCAGGTCGTAGTGATAGTACCCCTGCTGGCGGTTGATGTACACGCCCGCCTGATAGCCCGCCGCCTCGATGGCCTGGCAGAAGGCCGCGGCGCTGTCGGTCAGGTTGGCGTAGTCATAGCCGTTGGTGCGGGAGTCCTCGGCGCTGACCGGCTCCCAGTCGAAGTACACCGGCAGCTCCAGCTTGCGGCCGTTCAGCCGTTCCAGCACGTACTGGGCCTCCTCGCGGCCCTCTTCCGCTGTCAGCGCCTGGGAGAAAAAGTACACGCCCGCGTCGATACCGGCGGCGTGAGCGCCGTCCAGATGGCTGTCAAACAGGTCGTCCGGTTGCAAAGCGCCCTTGCCGTAGCCCCGGAAGCCCAGACGGATGACGGCGAACTCCACGCCGCTCTCCGCTGCCTTGGTCCAGTCCACGTTTTTCTGGAACACCGACAGGTCGACGCCCCGCCGGACGGTAAATTCACTGCCCACATACCAGGGCTGCTCCTCCAGCGTCACGAACTGCCAGCGGTGCAGCGGGCTGACGGCGAAGTTCTCGTGGGGCGTCAGCCACACCATATTGGCCCCGTCGTTGACATATATCTGTCCTGCGTGAGGGTCCGGTTCCTCCCGCTGGGCCGTGGGCAGCAGCGAGCGGACCACCAGCAGCGCCAGCGCGATCAGCACCGCCGCCAGTACCGCCAGCAGAACGAGCAGCCCCACCGGACGTTTCTGTTTCCGACGTCTTCTGGTCATGGTCTCCATCTCATTTCACCGCTTGCAGCTGCCACAGCACCTGCTGGGCAAAGTGCCGGGCGCGCTGAGCCTTCTCCTCGTCCATGAAAGCGGTCTTGTAGCCCAGATGCCGCTCGCCGTACAGTCCCAGCCAGCGGAGATGGGCATGCTTGCAGGTGCGGCGCAGGGCCTCCTCCCACAAATCGGCGCCCTTTTCCACCCGATAGCCGCAGGTGGTGATGGCCGCCACCGCCTTGCCCTCCCACAGGGAAGGGCCCTTCTCGTCGCCGTAGTACTTGCACAGGGCATAGATGCAGCGGTCCAGCGCCGCCTTCATGGGGGCGGTGCAGCTCCAGAGGTAGATGGGGCTGGCCAACAGCAGCAGGTCGCAGGCGAGGATATCGTCATAGATGGCGGTCATATCGTCGTCGATGACGCAGTTGGGGCCGTCCCAGTCCCACTGGCAGCCGCGGCAGGCCATACAGGGGCTGATGGCCTCGTCATACAGGGAATAGGTCACAAAGCTGTGGCCCGCCGCCTGCCACTCGTCCAGAAATTCCGTCAGCAGGGCGCGGGTGTTGCTCTGGCCCCCTCTGGGGGAGGCAAACAGTACGCAGCATTTCATAGGGCGATCTCCTTCAAAGCTTCTCAAAAATGTGGATGTCAAACGCCGCCGTGGTGGTCAGGCTGTCCCGCGCCGCCAGACGCTCCTTGCCTGCCCGCGGCGTTTTCCAGCAGTAGGGCGTCATGCCGAACAGCGCTTGAATATCCTCCTGGCAGGGCAGGGTGATGACGTCCTTCACATGGACGATGTCCACGTACCGGAAGCCCGCATAGGGCGTCTCCTTCGTCTCGTTGCGGTAGGGGCGGTCATACAGCACCTGCTTCATCTCCCACAGGTGCTCCGCCGCCGGAACCACATACAGAAAGTGGCCGCCCGGCGTCATCACCCGGCGGAACTCCTCCTCCGCCAGGGGCGAGAAGCAATCCAGCAGCAGATCGACGGTCTTGTCCGCCAGCGGCAGGTGATACGCGCTGGCTACGGCGATCTCCGCCTGTTTTACCTGTTTGGCCGCGCGGCGGGCCATGTCCTTGGAGATGTCGATGCCCGCCATCCGGGGCATTTTTCCGGCGGCGGTCAGGGTTTCGTACAGCGCGGCGGTATAGTACCCCTCGCCGCAGCCCACGTCCAGCACCGCCGGAGCGTGGCGGGTATAGGTCAGGGCGATATCGCACAGGGCGTCCCGCAGGAACTCGTAGTAGCCCTTATTGAGAAACGCGCTTCGCGCGGCGGTCATGGCCTTGTCGTCGCCGGGGGTCTTGGAGTGCCGCTGGTTCACCGGCAGCAGATAGGTATAGCCCTCCTTGGCGATGTCAAAGCAGTGGCCGCCGGGGCAGCGGTAGGTCTTTTCCTCCCGCGTCAGCGCCGCGCCGCATACGGTGCAGCGAAACAGGCTTTTCATAGCGTTTCTCCCTTCGGCACCGTTACGTCGTGTATCCATTTACCCTTTTGAATCCGCCACGCGCACAGCGGCACCTTGAGAATGGACTCCGCCTGAATGGCGGCGGCCACCCACCAGTAGGAGCTGTGCAGCACCAGGGCGAACAGCGCCGTCAGCGGCAGCGCCGCCAGCCACTGGGGGCCGATATCCAGCGCGGCGGAGCAGAACACGTCGCCGCCCGCCCGCAGTACGCCGGTGACGGCGGTGATGGAATAGGCGTGCAGCGGAATGGACGCGAAGCCCGTCACCGCCAGCGCCGTGGCAATGGCCGCCGTCTCGCCGTACAGCTGGAACAGGGGGAAGATCACCGGCTGGAACAGCAGCGGCACCAGCGCCAGAGAGACGATCATCAGCACCACGCCCACCAGAATGGTGACCCACAGCAGTGTGCGGCTCAGGGCCATCACTTCCTCCCGGCTCTGCCCCTCGCCGATGGCCTTGCCCACCATGACGGCGGTGGCGGCGCCCAGACCGAAGCACACCACCAGGAACAGCCGGTTCAGGTTGCCCATGACGGCGTTGGCCGCCAGATATTCCACCAGATTGGGGGTATAACCCAAAATCACCGTCAGCATACTGTTGCCCAGGCCCCACAAAAGCTCATTGCACAGCACAGGGGAGGAGTACTTTACGAACCGGCGCAGCATCTCCCAGCCGGGGCGGAAGAAGACCTTCAAATGCAGGGGCATGGTCTTGCTGCGCAGGGCGCAGAACAGGCACACCACAAACTCCGCCACGCGGCTGAGCAGCGTGGCGATGGCCGCGCCCTCCACCCCCAGCATGGGAAAGCCCAGCTTGCCGAAGATCAGCAGATAGTTCATGCCGGTATTCAGCACCGTAGACATGCCGAACAGCTTCATGCCGAAGCTGGAGTTCTCCACGCTGCGCTGGGCGCTGACGTAGATAGAGGACAGCATGTTGAACACATAGGAAAAGCCGATAAGGCGCAGATACGGCGCCCCCAGCAGCGAAAGCTGGTGGTCGTCGCTGAGAAGGTCCATGATCTCCACCGGCCAGCGGTACAGCACCAGGCCGATCACAGCGGCGATCCCCACGCCCAGATAGGCGGCCACACCTATGGCGCGGCTGATGTTCTCCATGTCCTTCTTGCCCCAGTACTGGCTGATGAGGATGCCCACGCCGGACTGGACGCCGAACACGATGGAGATCAGCAGAAACACCGGCACATTGGCGGTGGTCACGGCGGCCATGGCCTCGTTGCTCAGCTGGCTGACCATGAAGGTGTCGATCAGGCCCAGCGAGAAGGTGATGAGATTTTGCAGGGCGATGGGCGCCGTCAGAAAAAAGAGCCGCTTGTAAAAGGACTTGGGACGTTTCAGTTCTTGGATCATTTCTTACCTCATAGCATAGGAAATCGGGTGTTCTTGTGCCGCAGCAGCGCTTCATACAGGGCGTCGATGTCGGCAAAGGTGGTCTCCGGGCCGAAGCTGACGCGCAGTACGCCGTTGGCGGTGCGCTTGTCCAGTCCCAGCGCCGTCACCACATGGCTCAGCTTGCCCCGGTGGCAGGCGCTGCCCGCCGACAGGCAGATACCCTGACTCCCCAGATCGGTGACCACGTTGGCGCTGGGGTAGCCCACCAGCGACACCATCAGGATATGGGGTGCTTCCCCTTCGCCGACGGCCACCACGCCGTCGATGGAAAGGAGCTTCTCTTTACAGTAGGCCTTGACCTCTACCATGTGGGCCAGCTTGTCCGCCAGACCGTCAGCGCGCAGCTCCGCCGCCTTGGCGAAGCCCGCGATCTGGGCGGTGGCCTCGGTGCCAGAGCGGGTGCTCTCCTCCTGCCCGCCGCCGTGGAGCAGCGGCCGGATATTGCGGACGTTGGGACCCACGTACAGTGCGCCGATGCCCTTGGGGCCGCCGATCTTATGGGCGGAAAGGCTCATCATATCTACCCCCAGCGTTTTGGGGTCGCAGGGCACTTTTAGAAAGCCCTGCACCGCGTCGGTATGCAGCAGGGCGCGGTTCTTGCGCTCCCTCATGACCTGGGCGATCTCCGCCAGCGGGAACACGCACCCCGTCTCGTTGTTCACCAGCATGACGCTGACCACCGCCGTATCCTCCCGCAGCGCGTCGCCCACCTGCTGGGCGGTGATATGACCGGTCCTGTCGGGCTTGAGATACGTCACCTCATACCCCTGCTGCTCCAGCGCACGGCAGGTCTCCAGCACGGCGCTGTGCTCCACGGTGGTGGTGATGATGTGCTTGCCCACGTGGCGGTTCTGCCACAGGGCGGCCTGAATGGCCCAGTTGTCGCTCTCCGTGCCGCAGGAGGTGAAATGCAGTTCCTTGGGCTGGCAGCCCACCGCCCCGGCGATAACGGCCCGATAGCCCTCCACCATCTTCTTGGCGTCCTGTCCCAGCGGGTACTGGGAGGAGGGATTGCCGAACTGCTGCGTCAGCACACGGTACATCTCGTCGGCAACAGCCTGGGGAATGGGGGTGGTGGCGGCGTGATCCAGATAAATCATAACGGTTTCCTCTCTATTTTTCGCCTGTCGGGTCTTGTCATACCCGGCGGGATACAGTATAATGAAGTATTATTTTACAGGCAAAACATCCGCTCTGTCATTCCGAGACCAGTCCGCAGACTGGTCGTGGGAATCCGTTTTCCTTCTTCTCTTTCATAGGGAAGGAACGGATCGCCGCGCCGCGAAGCAAGTACCCTTGGGGTGCACCTCGCAATGACAGGGAACGACATATTCCGCAATTTTTAATTATACTGTATCAAAAAGGAAAGTGCAAGATGCGCGTTGCGATTTACACCCTTGGCTGCAAGGTGAACCAATATGAAACACAGGCCATGGAGCAGGAGCTTGTCCGCCGGGGCCACACGCTGGTGCCCTTTGAGGAAACGGCGGACGCCTACATCGTCAATACCTGCTCCGTCACCGCCGTCAGCGACAAGAAGTCCCGGCAGATGATCCGCCGCTGCCGCAAGCTCAACGAAAACGCCGTGGTGGCCGCCTGCGGCTGCTATGTTCAGACCCACCCCGACGAGGCGGCGGGACTGGAGCTGGACCTGATCGCCGGCACCGGCGACCGGATGGCGTTCCTCGACCTTTTGGAGCAGGCCGCCCACGAAAAGGAGCCCATGACGCTGCTGGACGACGCCCTGCGCCGCCGCCGGTTCGAGGTGCTGCCTGCCGGCGGTATGGCGGAGCGCACCCGCGCCATGCTGAAGGTGGAGGACGGCTGCGTAAACTTCTGCACCTACTGCATCATCCCCTACGCCCGTGGCCCGGTGCGGTCTCTGCCGCTGGAAACGGCGGCGGAGCAGACGCGGCAGCTACGGCAGGAGGGCTATCAGGAGCTGGTGCTGACGGGCATCGAGATTTCCAGCTGGGGCCACGACCTGAAGGACGGCAGCAGCTTCATTGACCTGCTGGAAGCCGTCAGCGCGGCGGCAGGCCATATGCGCATAAGGCTGGGCAGTCTGGAGCCTCGCACCATCACGGAGGACTTCTGCCGCCGGGCGGTAAAGCTCCCCAATCTCTGTCCCCATTTCCACCTGTCGCTGCAATCCGGCTGTGATGCCACGCTGAAGCGCATGAACCGGAAATACGACACCGCCCGCTTCTATGAATCGGTGACGCTGCTGCGGCAGCACTTCGACCACGTGGCCGTCACCACCGATCTTATCACCGGCTTCCCCGGCGAAACGGAAGAGGAGTTCTCCCAGACGCTGGCGTTCATCGAAAAATGCGGCTTCGCCGCCGTGCATATCTTCCCCTACTCCATCCGCCCCGGCACCAAAGCGGCGGCCATGCCCCAGCTGACGGCGGCGGTGAAGGAGGAGCGGGCCGCACGGGCCGCGCAGGTGGCCCACCGGATGCATCAGGCCTATCTGGCAGGCTGCGTGGGCAAGACCTATCCGGTGCTGTTTGAGCAGGAAAAGGACGGCCTGTACACCGGCCATGCCCCCAACTATATGGAGGTGGCGGTGCAGGGACAGGCGCTTCACAATCAGGTTCGGGAGGTGACCATCACCGCATGCAATGGAGAGACATTATTGGGAGAGCTGCTATGAAGGAAAACGACCATCACTTTTTCGCCTACATCAGCCGGATGCGGTTCATCAACCGCTGGGCGCTGATGCGCAACAGCTATACCGAGAACATTCAGGAGCACAGCCACATGACCGCCGTGCTGGCCCACGCCCTGGCGGTGATCCGCAACCAGTTCTTTGACGGCCGCGTGGACGAGGGGCAGGTGGCCGTGGCCGCCCTGTACCACGACGCCGGGGAGATTCTCACCGGCGACATGCCCACCCCCATCAAGTACTACAACCCCGCCATCCGCGAGGCGTACCGGCAGGTGGAGCGTGTGGCAGAGGAAAAGCTGCTGGCCATGCTGCCCGACGAGCTGCGTCCCACATACAGCGCCGCCCTGTCCCCCGCCGCGCCGGAAATTCAGCAGCTGGTGAAGGCCGCCGATAAGCTCAGCGCCTACATCAAGTGTCTTGAGGAGCTGAAGGCGGGCAACACCGAGTTCAAGCAGGCGGCGGAGCAGACCCGCTACGCGCTGGACGACATGGAGCTGCCGGAGCTGGACTACTTCCTGGAGCACTTCCTGCCGTCCTTCAAGCTGACGCTGGATGAATTGGAATAAAATAGCCCCGACGCCTCGCCGTATAGTGAAAACCGCCCGCATAACGCGGCGGGGTGAGGTCACCCCGCCCTACGCACCGTGCATCGAAATCTTTCGTAGGGCGGCATGACCACATGCCGCCGCGTACAACGCTGCCGCTTCTACCGTCGCGTGTATCAGCGGCAGCGGCGCAAAACGAAGGTCAATGCGTCATACGCAACGAAAACAGCCATGCCCCGCGAACGCGTGGTAAAAGGCCGCAAATTCGTAACCGGAACAGCGCGGGCGGATTTTTAAACCGCAGGTGTAAATGGCGTTTTTGGTTACTTTTGCCGCCAAGGGCAAAAGTAACTCGCGCCGGAGCGCGAAACATTTTTTACGTAACTTACACCAAAGGAGTGAATCAATATGAAAGCAATCGTAACCGTGGTAGGCAAGGACCAGGTGGGCATTATCGCCGGTGTATGCAACACCCTGGCCGACAGCCAGATCAACGTGCTGGACATCAGCCAGACCATCATGGAGGGCTATTTCACCATGATGATGGTGGTGGATCTGGCGGCGTGCGAAACGCCCTTTGACCAGCTGCGCACCATTCTCAAAGACTATGGCGAGGGCCGCGGCCTGTCCATCCGCATTCAGCGGGAGGACATTTTCGACGCCATGCACAAGCTGTAAGCGGAGGCGGAACCATGCTGAATCTGCAAAACATTTTTGACACCATCGACATGATCGACAAGCAGCATCTGGACATCCGCACCATCACCATGGGCATCTCCCTGCTGGACTGCGTCAGCGAGGACCCCAAGCGCTGCTGCGACAAAATTTACGACAAGATCTGCCGCCGGGCGGAAAAGCTGGTGCAGACGGGCCGGGACATCGAAAGCGAATTCGGTATCCCCATCGTCAACAAGCGCATCTCCGTCACCCCCATGGCGCTGGTGGCGGGCAGCTGCGACACGGAGGATTACGTTCCCTTCGCCCTGACCCTTGACCGGGCGGGCAAGACCTGCGGCGTGGACTTTCTGGGCGGCTATTCCGCCCTGGTGCAGAAGGGCTTTTCCAAGGGCGACGAGCTGCTGCTGCGCGCCATCCCCCAGGCGCTGGCCCAGACCGATCTGGTGTGCTCCAGCGTCAACGTGGGCAGCACGAAGGCCGGCATCAACATGGACGCGGTGGCCCGTATGGGCCGCATCATCAAGGAGACAGCTCATCTGACCAAGGACAAGGACGGTCTGGGCTGCGCCAAGCTGGTGGTGTTCTGCAACGCTGTGGAGGACAACCCCTTTATGGCGGGCGCGTTCCACGGCGTTGGCGAGGCGGACAGCGTCATCAACGTGGGCGTTTCCGGCCCCGGCGTGGTGTACCACGCCCTGCAGAAGTGTAAAGGAGAACCCTTTGACGTGGTGGCGGAGACCATCAAAAAGACCGCCTTCCAGATCACCCGTATGGGCCAGATGGTGGCTGCTGAGGCGTCCCGCCGTCTGGACACCCCCTTCGGCATCGTGGACCTGTCCCTGGCCCCCACCCCCGCCATCGGAGACAGTGTGGCCCGTATTCTGGAGGAGATGGGCCTTGCCGTCTGCGGCACCCACGGCACCACCGCGGCGCTGGCGCTGCTGAACGACGCGGTGAAGAAGGGCGGCGTCATGGCCAGCGGCCACGTGGGCGGCCTGTCCGGCGCCTTTATCCCCGTGTCGGAAGACGAGGGCATGATCGCCGCCGCCCAGCAGGGCACCCTGACCATCGACAAGCTGGAGGCCATGACCTGCGTGTGCTCCGTGGGCCTGGATATGATCGCCGTACCCGGCGACACCAGCGCCGAGACCATCTCCGCCATCATCGCCGACGAGGCGGCGGTGGGTATGGTCAACAGCAAGACCACTGCCGTCCGCATCATTCCCGTGGAGGGCAAGACCGTGGGCGACGTGGTGGAAATGGGCGGTCTGCTGGGGTCTGCCCCGCTGATGCCAGTGCACACCGAGTCTAGCGCGGACTTTATCGCCCGCGGCGGCCGCATCCCCGCCCCGCTGCAAAGCCTGAAGAACTGAGGGACCCGCCATGATACGACACGCCACCGAAGCCGACCTGCCCCGGATTCTGGCCATCTATGACGCCGCTCGCCGCTTCATGCGGCAGAATGGCAACATGACCCAGTGGGTCAACGGCTACCCCTCGGAGCCGCTGCTGCGGCAGGATATCGCCAACGGCGACCTGTACGTGATGGAGGATGAGAGCGGCGTTTACGCTGTTTTCGCGCTGGTCATCGGCGAAGACCCCACCTACGCCGAGATCGAGGGTGCGTGGCAGGATACCGCCACCCCCTACGGCACCATCCACCGCATCGGCAGCGACGGCGTCCACCGGGGCGTGCTGCACGAGTGCGTAGACTGGGCGGCGCAGCGGATATCCCACCTGCGGGTGGACACCCACGCGGACAACCATGTGATGCAGCGCTGCATCCTGCGGGAAGGCTTCGCCTACTGCGGCGTCATCCATGTAGCCGACGGTACACCCCGCGTGGCCTTTGAACGAATTTGACATGGGGAAGGAGATAAAAATGGACCCTATTTTTGACATCGAACTGGAGGATTGCCCCGTCTGCCGCGGCGTAGGCGTCATGCAGGATGAACAGGGCTGGTGCGTTTCCGTCTGCTGCGCGGACTGCGGCGCGGAGACCGCCCATGCCGGCTATCATACGCCGGAGGAACGGCTGGAGGCCGCCAAGCGGGTGGCCTTGCTGTGGAACATGGGCAAGGTCATCCACACCGGTGTAGGCGACTAAAAAAAGACATCCGGCGTCATACGACGCCGGATGTCTTTTTATCCGTTATTGCGACAACAAAAAGTATAATCGACACAAAATATTACGATTTGCTATCGTTTTCCGTCGGCTTGTGGGATTTTTTCCCGCCCGTCAGGTTGGCCAGCGCCATGCCCCACAGGGGCCCCAGCGCCAGTCCGATGGCGTGGTTTTCCCATAAGCTGCAGCCGTTCAGCGCCATGCCCAGCAGCAGGCCCAGACACATACCGATGGCAATGCGCTCATCGTCCTTTTCCCGCTTGCGGCTGTTTCCGGCGCAGAGGATGGCCACTGCCACCCCCGCCAGCACCCAGGGCAGCGCCGCCAGAAGAAAGTCCCGCACGGTTACATCATCTCCTCGCTTTGCGTCCCCTGGGCGATCTCCGCGCCGTAGCGGAACACCACCGACGCCAGGATCAGCACCACGCCCAGTATCACGCTTCCGCCGTTGTCCAGCCACTTGGGCTCCGCCGCGTCAAGAAGTTGGTAGGGGATGATCTGCAATGCCATGCTGACGATGGGCAGCACGATGGTCAGAATGCCCAGATGCCGCAGCTGGGCAGCGCCGTCCTGGGTGAAGGGGGTGCCGTCCGCCAGCTCGCGGCCCAGATAGTTCCGGGCGAACCACAGCAGCGTCCCGTTGAAGGCGCAGGCAACGGCCTCGCCCACCAGCGTGGCCAGCGTATGGTCATAAGTGCCCTGGTCGATGTACTGCATCAGCCGCTCCATGGCGCCGATGCCTTCGGCGGGCATGCTGTTCCAGCGGCCCCACAGTATCGCGGCCACCAGGGCGAAGACCATGCCCACGATGGACAGCACCGTTCCCACCCCCGTCAGAGACAGGAAAACGTGGGCGCACTTCTGAATGGTGTTCAGGCTCTTACTCATGACATTCTCCTCTTTGACTCTGTTTTTCGGCGCGGCGGTCGATAATGTTGGCTGCGGCGGCGCTGCCCAGCGCCAGGGGCAGGCACAGGGCGTCGTTGCCCTCCGTCGGCAGGCACAGGCCCAGCGCCGCGGCGGATACCACGCACAGCGCGATGGCCAGCATACGCAGCGCCCTCATTGTGCGTCTCCGCCCATGACGGGCCGCTCCGGGATCACCAGCGCCGCGATGATGTACGCCAGCAGTCCGCTGCCGCCCATGGCGCAGAACAGCACCCAGCCCAACCGGATCAGCGTGGGGTCCATGTCGAAATATTCCGCGATACCGCCGCATACACCGGCGATGACCTTGTTTTCGTTGGAACGGTATAATCTCTTTTTCATACTGCATTCTCCTTTGACTTGTTTATCGATCATGGTGCTATTATACCGCGCCTCCGCTTTTCCCGATAGGTCCGTTTTGCAGGCGG
Source organism: uncultured Oscillospiraceae bacterium (assembly GCA_934574095.1). GTDB lineage: Bacteria > Bacillota > Clostridia > Oscillospirales > Oscillospiraceae > Vescimonas. The sequence goes on from CAKTMW010000008.1 coordinate 40,487, forward strand.
ATGTGTCAAAACTTTAGAAGGAACACAAAAAGGACCGGCATCGCCCTGCGATGCCGGTCCTTTTGCATTTCATATCTCGTTTTCCAGAAAATCCCGCCGGTACTGGGACGGCGTCACGCCCTCGGCCTTCTTGAATGCCTTGGTAAACACCCGGTAATCCCCGTACCCGCACTGTTCTGACACCTCCGCGATGGGCAGCGACGTGCCCAGCAGCAGCTTCCGCGCCTGCTCTATGCGGATGTTGGTCAGATACGTCAGAAAGTTGACGCCGATCTCGTTCTTAAACAGCTGGCTGATGTACGGCGCGCTGAGATGGAACTCCTCCGCCAGCAGGTTCAGGCTGATGTCCTCCGCCAGATGGGTCTGCAAATACCGGGTCAGTCCCGTGATGGGCCGCTCCTCCAGCCGCTCCGGTTCCGCGGCGGTGCGCCGCTGGAACAGGCTGACCTTCAGGTTGTCGATACATTCCCCGAACTCCTCATAGTTCACCGGCTTGAGGATATAGTCCGTGATCTGCAATCGCAGCGCCTCCCGGCAGTAGGAAAAGTCGTCATATCCCGACACGATGACAAAGGCCGTGTCCGGGTGTTTGGCGCGGCTCGCCTGGATCACCTTCAGCCCGTTCATGATAGGGATGTTGATGTCCATGATGGCGATATCCGGCTGCAAGGCGTCGATCTGGGCCAGCGCCTCCATGCCGTCGGCGGCCTCGCCCACCACCTGGCAGTCGTGGGCTTCCCAGTCGAAGAGGCGCTTGAACCCCTCCCGTATCATGATCTCGTCGTCCACCAGCAGCACCCGCAGCTTTTTCATGGTTCCTCCTCCCGGATGGGCAGCAGCAGCCGCGCTGTCACGCCGCCCTCCTCATTCTCTGTATAGGATAGCCCATATTTCTGGCCGCACAGCAGCTTGACCCGCTTCTGTACGTTCAGAATTCCGATACTGTTGCCCTCCAGCTTGGAGGGCTGCCGTGCATAGTGCAGCAGCATCTGGTCGATCTCCGCCTTTTTGCCGGGGGAAAAGCCGCTGCCGGTGTCCGCCACGGTGATGGCCATGTCCCCCTCCGGCAGCGCCTGGGCGGAGATGGCCACCCGGCCCCGGTAGCCCTTGTTTTTCAGCCCGTGGAGGAGGCTGTTCTCCACAATGGGCTGTAGGATAAAGTTGGGCACCAGCGCGTCGTACAGCTCAGGCTCTACATCGCAGCGGCACTCCAGCTGGGGATAGCGGTAGCACATCAGCTCCAGATACGCTTCCAGCAGCTCCAGCTCGTCCTCCAGCGGCACCATGGGCTGGTTCACCTTCACGCTGCGGCGGAAGAAGTCTACTAAGCGCATGAGAAGGTCCGCCACCTTTTTGTCTCCGTCCAGCTGGGCCTGGATGCGTATGGCGTCCAGGGTGTTATACAGGAAGTGGGGGTTCACCTGGCTTTTCAGATACAGCATGGACATCTTCTGCTCCACCAGCTCGCCCCGCAGGATGTCCGGGTTCTCCAGCGTCAGATAGAAGGACAGCGTCATCAGCGTCAGTCCCATGCCGCTGATGAGCCAGGTGTGGTGCAGTCCCTGCAAAATGCATACCGTAAACTCGATCACCAGCGCCGCGCCGATGGCAAAGCGCTTTTTCCTGTGCAGCTGCCGCCAGTTGAAGACCAGTAGTCCCGCGCACAGCAGCAGGTAAAAGGCCACGCCGCCGTAGCATACGTTAGCCTGGGGACCGGTGGAGTAGTTGCCCTCCGGCGTGATGGCATAGCGCACCGGCAGAGCCAGTGCCGCCAGCACCGCCAACCCCAGAAAGCAACGGGCCGCCAGGTCCAACCGCCGGGGACGGCCTGTTTCCTCCTCCACCAGAATGGCGATGTACTGGTAGAAGAGGTACATCGCCAGCAGCATGGTGGCGATAAAGGCCCGGTGCAGCGTGTCGTTCAGCAAAAGCGGTACGGTGTCCAGATGGTTCACCGTGTACAGCGTGACGCCGTCCAGCGCCAGATGGGCCAGCATCGTCACCAGCAACACGGAAAACGTCCTGTGCAGGGGCGTCCGCTCCCGCCGGGCGGAGAAATAGATTCCGGCCACAAAGGCCACGATGAGAAACAGCGCGATCTCCATGCGCAGCATGGCGCTTCACCTCTTTCGCGGGGCGTTGCCCCTGTCAATCGATCATAGGGGGATGTTTGGTATGCCTTTGTAGGGGCCGATGCCCACATCGGCCCGCCTGTCATCCCACGCTGAAAAAGCTCTTGGCAATGTCGGCGCTCTGCTTGGCGTCCTTGGCGTAGTAGTCCGCGCCGATTTTCTTGGCGTATTCCGGCGTCAGCACCGCGCCGCCCGCCATGATCTTGCAGGGCAGCTGCGCCTGCCGCAAGGCAGCAATCGTCTCCTCCATGCTTTTCAGGGTGGTGGTCATCAGGGCCGACAGCCCCACCAGATGCACGTCCTTGTCCCGTACGGCGTCCACCACCGCCTCCACCGGCACGTCCCGGCCCAGATCGATGACCTCAAAGCCGTAGTTCTCCAGGATCACTTTCACGATGTTCTTGCCGATATCGTGTACGTCGCCGTGAACGGTAGCCAGCACGATGCGGCCCTTTCCCGCGCCCTCGCCCCCCTTGGCGGCCATGGCGGTCTTTACCTCGTCAAAGGCGCTCTGGGCGGCACTGGCCGCCTGTAACAGCTGGGGCAGGAACAGCGTGCCGTTTTCGTACTTGGCGCCCACTGCATCCAGCGCCGGGATCAGCGCCCCGTCTACCAGTTCCAGCGGCTCCTTTTCCCACAGCAGCGTCCGGGCGGCGGCGGCCGCCTCGCCCTTCAGCCCCTGCTCCACTGCCTTCATCAGCGGCGCGTAGGCGGCGTTGGTGCTGCCGCCGTAGGTGACGCCGCCGGTGGAGGCGCTCTGCATGATCCTGGCCAGCGCCGTGGCCGTGGGCACGCGGCCTGCGTACCGCTCCACATAGGCGGCGCACTGCTTGTCCCGTCCCGACAGCACGTTGTAGGCGTAGATGGCCGCCATCATCTCCTGACTGGCCGGATCCATGATGGCCAGATCCAGCCCCGCGTGGATGGCCAGCGTCAGAAAAATGGTATTCAGATAGGCCCGGCAGGGCAGACCGAAGCTGATGTTGGACACGCCCAGAATGGTGCGCACCCCCAGCTCCTTCTTGCACCGCTCCAGCGCCTCCACGGCGGCCAGCGCGTCTTCCTGCTGGGCGCTGGCGGTCAGCGCCAGACAGTCGATGTAGATATCCTCAAGGGGAATGCCCGCGTCCAGTGCCGCGTCGCGGATACGGCGGGCAATAGCTACCCGCTCCTCCGCGCCGGAGGGTACGCCCGCTCCGTCTACCGTCAGGCCGATCACCGCCGCGCCGTATTTTTTGCACAACGGCAGCACGTGCTCCAGCACGGCGGGCGCGCCGTTGACGGAGTTGACGATGGGCTTGCCGTTATAGACCCGCAGGCCCCGTTCCAGCGCCTCGAAGTTGGTGGAATCCAGCTGTAGCGGCTGGCTCACCACGCTTTGCAGGGTTTTCACCACCTGCTCCATCATGGCCGGCTCGTCCACCTCCGGGGTGCCCACGTTCACGTCGAGAATCTGCGCTCCGGCCTCGGCCTGGGACACGGCCTGCTCCAGCACGTAGTCCATGTCGCCCTGCCGCAGCGCCTGCTGGAACCGCTTTTTGCCGGTGGGGTTGATGCGCTCGCCCACCACGGTCACACCGTCTACGGTGACGCACTCCACGGGAGAGCAGATCACCGAGGGCATGGCGTGGGCCGCCCGTCCCGGCACACAGTCCCGGAACACATCGTTCAAAAGCCGGATGAAATCCGGCGTGGTGCCGCAGCAGCCGCCCGCCGCAAACAGTCCCAGTTCCCGATAGGGCTCCATCTGCCGGGCAAACAGCTCCGGCGTGATGTCGTAGCCGCTGCCGTCGGCACGGGGCAGGCCCGCGTTGGGCTTCACGAACACCGGGAAGTCGCCGGGCAGCGCTTCGGCCAGCCGCTTCGCCATGGGGAATATCTCCTGCGGGCCCAGAGAGCAGTTGATGCCCAGCGCGTCCGCGCCCAGTCCCCGCGCCGTGGCGGCAAAGCTCTCCACCGTGCAGCCGGTGAAGGTGCGGCCCCGCGCCTCAAAGCTCATGCTGGCCAGCACCGGCAAGTCACAGTTTTCCTTCACCGCCAGCAGGGCGGCCTTCAGCTCGTAAAGATCGGTAAAGGTCTCCACCACCACCAGGTCCGCCCCGGCTGCCGCGCCCGCCCGGACGATCCGGGCAAATTCCGCCACCGCCGTCTCAAAGGGCAGGGTACCGTTGGGCTCCAGCAGCTCGCCCAGCGGGCCGATATCCAGCGCCGTCAGTGCGCCGTAGGGGGCGCAGGCCTTTTTGCAGCAGGCCACGCCCGCGGCGATGACCTCCTCCACGGTGTAGGGGCTTTTTGCCAGCTTGTGGCCCGACGCGCCGAAGGTATTGGTGTTGATGATGCGGCTGCCCGCCGCGGCGTACATACTGTGGATGCGGGTGATGGCCTCCGGGTCGGTGATATTCAGCTCCTCCGGCCGTGCGCTCAGCTTCAGTCCCGCTGCCTGTAACATGGTGCCCATGCCGCCGTCCAGCAGAATGGTGTGGCTCTGGGTGAAAAGTTCATTGCTCTGCACAGGTGATCCCTCGCTTTCGATAGTTGCATCGGGCCCGGAGCACACAGTGTCCGCAGCCCGCCAGTTGTCCCCTGACCGGGTGATCGCTGACGCCCAGCAGCGCTGTCACGCTCTTCCGGGGCGTCATTAAATAGGTATCCGTGACATATAGACCGATCTGCCGCGCCGTGTCCAGCGCTGCCGCTGCCGGCGGCTGCACGGTGATGGGCCAGTCGCCGTAGCCGGGGGAGAACCGGCCGGTGAGGAAAAGCCCCCGCTCCGCCGCCCATTGCCGCAGCTGCCCCTCGGCGGCGTCCGCCATCTGCTCTGCCAGCGCCGAGGCCAGCGCGTCCGCCGCCGCGCCCGCCGCCACATCACCCACGGCGGCGCGGCGAATCTGACCGTCTACCATGGGCCCCAGCGTCACCGCCAGCAAAATGGCCTGCGGACAGTCCGCCAAATGGCGGCGAATGTCCGCTCCTTGCAGAATACCGGCTTCGTCCCATGCGGCGGTATCCGCCGTTCGCCAGACGGCTTTCGGCATGGCGGAACGCAGCAGGGGCGGGGCGCACCGCTCCAGCAGCGCCAGCGTGGCGCTGTCCGGTTCGCCCGGCGCGCCCAGATAGCGGGCGGCCTGCCGCAGATCGATGGACTCCGGCGTTTCCAGCGTAAGGGAGCGGATGGGGGAGAGAGACATACGGCAGACCTCCTTTTTTCGTGTGAATAATTCAGTATACCCCAATCGCCGACGGGAATCAACCCGATAACGGGGAAAAGATGCCCCCATAACGGCGGTTTATGTACCAAAAAGGGGGCAATAAACGGGGTTAATGTACCAATAAACATGCAAAAATTTGCGGATGCAGAAAGACCATGCGCCCGCACGGGGCTGTGCGGGCGCATGAAAGCAGTGTGAAATAAGATGGCTTTACACCCGGCATGTCCAGCCGAAGGGATCGGGCTTTGTGCCCCACTGGATGCCGGTCAGCTCGTCATAGAGCTTCTGGGACAGTGCGCCGATCTGACCGTTGTTGACTTCGTAGCGCACATCGTCCCAGCCCAGGGCGCCGATAGGCGAAACTACCGCGGCGGTGCCAATGCACCAGGCCTCCTCCAAAGCGCCGGTGCGGGCGGCTTCAAACAGCTCGTCCACGCTCAGCAGACGCTCCTCCACCGGCATGCCCCAGCTCTTGAGCAGCTCGATGGCGGACTTGCGGGTGACGCCCCGGAGGATGGAGCCGGTCAGGGCGGGGGTGACCACGGTGCCATTGATCTTGAACATGACGTTCATGCCGCCGCCCTCCTCCACGTACTTGCGCTCGACACCGTCCAGCCACAGCACCTGGGAGTAGCCCTTGGCCTCGGCCCGCTCACCGGCCCGGTTGGCCGCGCCGTAGTTGCCGCCGCACTTGGCCTCGCCGGTGCCGCCGCGAACGGCACGGACATCCTCGGTCTCCACCATGATGGGGACAGGCTTCAAACCGTCGCTGAAGTAGCTGCCGGAGGGGGAGAGGATGATGACGAAGGACGCCTCGTGGACGCCGTGCAGCGCCAGGGTGGGGTCAGTGGAGTACAGGAAGGGACGGATATACAGGCTGGTGCCGGGGTCACTGGGCACCCAGTCCTGATCCACCCGGACCACCTCCTTGATGGCCTGTAAGGCGTCGTCGGGGTTCACCTGCGGCAGCCCCAGACGCTCGCAGGAGCGGTTCAGCCGGGCGATATTCTCCCAGGGGCGGAACAGCTGCACCTCACCGTCGGGGCGACGGTAGGCCTTCAGGCCCTCGAATACCTCGGTGCCGTAGTGGAGAACGCTGGCGGCGGGGGAGAGAGCGATGGGGCCGTAGGGGACGACGCGGGCGTTGTGCCAGCCGTCCTTCTCGGTGTAGTCCATGACGAACATGTGGTCGGTAAACACAGTGCCGAAGCCCAGCTGGTTGGAGGGGGGCAAGGTGCCGGGATGGGGATTCTTCGTAACGGTGATATTCATAAAATCGTCTCCTTTTCGCAAAATCAGATTGGTAAGATCAGATCTCTTTCAGATGCTCCATATTGTGGCGGATGCCCTCGCAGCACTGGTGGAAGGTGGCCTTTTCCTCGTCGGTGAGGGGCAGCTCCACCACCTCCTCTACGCCGTTTGCGCCGATGACGCAAGGCACGCCGGCGAACAGACCGCTTTCGCCGTACTCGCCGCACAGCTCCATGCTGGCGGGCATGATGGCTTTTTCATCGTGGAGCACGATGTGGGCCATCCGGGCGGCGGTGGTGGCGATGCCGTACTCGGTGCAGAACTTGCCGGAGAAGGTGACCCAGCCGCCGCCGATGGACTCCTTCTGCAAGGCGTCACGGTCAAAGCGGAAGCGCTCGTCCGTTTCGGCCCACTTGTCCAGCGGCATACCCTTGAAGCTGACGCAGGACCAGGGCGCGAACTGCTGGTTGCCGTGCTCACCCAGCATATAGCAGGTGATGGACTTGTGGTCCACGCCGGTCTGACGGGCCAAAGCGCTGAGAAGGCGGGAGGTGTCAAGACCGGTTCCGGTGCCGAACACGCGGCCCTTCGGCAATCCCAGCCCCAGCGCCAGCTCACGGGTGACGATATCGCAAGGGTTGGTGATGTTGATGAGCACGCCGTCAAAGCCGCTGGCCTTGACCCTTTCCGCGTAGCCCCGGACGGCGGGGATGGTGAAATCCATCTCGGTCACCCGGTCGTGGGTGCCCCGCAGCAGCTCGATCTTGCCCACGCTGTTGACGATCACGTCGCTCTCGCCCAGATCGGCGAAGTCACCGGCCCGGACGGTGACGCGGTGGGGCAGATACGCCGCCGCGTCACGGAGATCCTGTACCTCGCTGGCCAGCTTCTGCTGGTTCTGATCCACAAGTACCAGCTCGTCGGCGATGCCCTGCACCGCCAGCGCGTAAGCAACATGGGCGCCCACATGGCCCAGACCGATGACACCGAGAACACGTTTTTTCATGGTAAAACCATCCTTTCGACTTGATAATATCGTAATTATTTTGCATTTAAGCCCCGAAATGGGGGAATAACACGCAGGTATACAGCATGGTCAGCACCATGTAGATCACAAGGATGACGGTGAAGGCGGGCAGCGTCCGCTTCATGACCTTGTTTTCGTTGCCTACCTGATCCACCGTGGCGCAGGCGGCTACCGTATTGTTGGGGCAGATGAGGTTGCCCAGCGAAGCGCCGGCGTTTTGTCCGGCGAACACGGTGATGGGGTTCATGCCCAGCGCCTGTGCCGCCTGGATGTGCATGTCGGCGAACATGATGTTGGAGCCGAGGCCCGTACCGGTGATGAAGGAGCCGCTGGCGCCGATCAGCACGGCGGCGGCAGGATAGAATCGGCCCACCACGGCGGCAATGTCAGATGCCAGCAGGTTCATCATGCCGGTGGAGGGGGACTGCATGATATAGGATACCACCAGCAGGCTGCCCATGGTCACCAGCACCGGCATCACGTGACCCACGGTCTTGGCGCAGATCTGGCCGTACTGCTTCCATCCGGTTTTCAGCGTCATTGCGCCAAGGAAGCCGCAGATCAGGATCACCACGTCCACCCACACGATATAGCCGAAGGTGCACATGACGGCGAAGCCGTTTTTCACCAGTGCGGGGAAGCCGTAGCGGACGGCGGGCAGCAGCACCAGCATGTAGATGTAGGGGGACATGGCACGGAACGGGCCGTACTTCTTTTCCTGACTGGTGAAGCGGTAACGGTATTCCTCCGGTGTTTTCACGCCCACCACTTTCACGTAGACCACGCTGAGGAGGATGGAGAGAAGGCCGGTGCCCATGGAGGTGACTTCCGCGCCCACGAAGTTGGAGAGGACGAACATCACCGCGCCGGTGGACACACCGGCAAAGCAGAGGTAGGGGACGATGCCCTTGAAGCCCTTGCGGCCAAAGGTCATGGCCACCATGATAAAGGGGATCACCAGCACACCGAACATGTGGATGCGGCCCACCATGGCGGAGTTCAGCGCCACGGTGCTGAGACCTGCGTCGGTAAGGGCCGCGCCGCCGTTGATGGTGGTCAGACCGGCGCCGCCCCAGGAGCAGGGCGTGGCGTCGCCCAACAGGGCCAGCGCGATGGAGGTCACCGGGTCAAAGCCCAGCGCCACCAGAAACGGGGCGGCGATGGCGGCGGGAGAGCCTGCACCTGCCGCGCCCTCCAGAAAGATGGGGAGCATCATGCCGATGATGACCACCTGCACCCGGCGGTCGTCACTGATGCGGGCGATGGCGCCCTTCACCTCGTCGATGGCGCCGGTATCACGGAGCAGGTTCAGGATCACGAAGGCGCCGAACACCATCAGCACGATCTTCAGACCCTCCTTGATGCCCTTCCAGAGAAGGGCGTCATAGACGGCTACGTTGTCCTTGAAGGAAGCGCCGGTGACATTGAAATACGTAAAGGCCAGCAGAAGCGTCCACAGCAGAGCCACGGGAGCGACGCGCTTGGCGGACTGGCGGAAGCCCAGAATGCCCACCAGCACCACGACGATGGGGCTGAGTGCCATGACGAAATTGAAGAAGCTCATAGGAATTTTTCTCACTTTCTTTTGATGTTGGGGTGGCGTCGCTTCGCTGGCCAGGAGAAGCGAACAGGGATCTATGAAAAAAAGAGGCTCCGCCGGATGGCGGAGCCTCTTGCAGCTGTAGCTGTCGTCGGTCTTACGAGGGCAGGCAGGGGGAAGGGGACGTCATGTTCCGGCATGTGAAGAAGCTGGCAAATACCAGCAGAATAATAATGGACGCCAGCAGAATGCCGGCGTCCAAGGACAGAATAATGCTGTTCATGTCGGAGCATGCGGACACAGCGCAGGAGCCCTGCGCGTAAGCGGTCATATTGGCGAATGTGGTAGTCATCATCATTGCCGCTGTGTCCTTTCTTGAAGATGAACGGAGTGTAGCACACATTTTTTGCCAATGCAAGAGGAAAATTATTCCAGAAACGCAAAATCGGCCGAACGCACAATGGGAGCCCATGGCGGACGGGCTTCCATTGTTGGAAAGACAGAATTTATTCCGCTGTACCGTGACCCTCCTGCCGCAGACGGCGCATCAGGTGGGACAGGGCGTACATCAGCGTCTCGTAGTGGATGAAATTCAGGGTGTTTTTGTCCAAAAGTACCTGCAAACTGGCGGGGAAGTCCTCATCGGCGTCCCAAAAGCGCAGCAGAACAGGCAAAAAGGGGAACAGGGCCAGCTGATAGGCCACGTCTCCCTTGGGCTGGGGGATGCCGTGGAGGGCGCGGCAGGCCCGGTCCAGGGCGGCGGTCTGGCCGGTGAAGTCCGCCGCCGAGATGAGGAAGAGGTCGCCGCTCTTGGCCAGGGTGCCGCCCTGAATGGCGGAGAGACTGGCCACGTTGACCCACTCATGGGACAGGTGACACAGGGGCTGGGAATCGCACAGCAGGTCGTAAATGGACATGGCGGCGTTGAAATCCGCCTTTTCACCGGTGGAAACGACGGTGACCAAGCCGGTATGGCGGTCCACCCGGTGGGGACGGTCCACAAAGGTGATATAGAGGGCGTCGGCATCGTGGGAGAGGTCGAATTTGCGGATCATGGCCGATTGGTCATAGCGCAGAAAGGCACGGGCCGCGGCGTCCTGGCTCTTTTCATAGTTGGAGATGGGGGCGGGCATAGAGGGCACCTCCTGGAAGTGATGACAGTATCATACCACGGAACAGCCGGGGAAGCAAGGCAGTGGTGCGGGATGTACGCGGCAACGGGGAAATCACCGAAGCGCCGCCTGTGGCGGATGAAGCGAGGCGGTTTTAAGGAAGTGTCCTGACTGGCAGGAACAAATGTGACGGCCAGTCAGATGACACGACGAGGGCCGTACAGCCGAGTCGGCCCGCAGCGGGCGACGGGGAAAGCGGCGCAGCGCTGCCTGTGGCAGATGAAGCAAGCCGCTTTCAAGGCAGCGCCCCGTTTGGCGGGCACGAATGTGGCCAGCAGACGGCTGGCGCAACGAGGGCACAGCCGAGGAGACCGCGAAAAAAATCACCACCCGATCGGGTGGTGATTTTTGGAGCGGGCGACGAGGCTCGAACTCGCTACCTCGACCTTGGCAAGGTCGCGCTCTACCAGATG
>CAKTMW010000009.1 GCA_934574095.1 uncultured Oscillospiraceae bacterium
CTGGTCATCAACTCCAGCATCATCGACCGCAAGGCCGTTCGTGATGACATTACCGTCGTGTACTGCGACGCTAACGGCATCGCCGAGCAGGTCGGCAACCCCAAGGGTGCCAACGTGGCGATCCTGGGCGCCGTCATGGCCAAGGCCGACGTCACCTCTCTGGACAGCATGATGGAAGCTATCCGCATCGAGCTGGGCGAGAAGAAGGCCCGCTTCCTGGAGGGCAACAAGAAAGCCCTGCAGGCCGGTATGGACGCCTGCAAGTAAGCGGCATTACATACCTCTCCCCATCAGGAATATTGATGATCGCGACCGGCGCTGATTTCAGCGCCGGTCGTCTTTTTCTCTTTCGTTTACTAATCAGAAAAAGAGTTGAAATTCAGTTTCATATTTAGAAACTTTTTATTGACGAATGATGGAATGTTTGGTATGATAAGGGTGCATTTGAAAGGAGGTCGTTGAGGATGGGTTCTTTTTCCAACTTCGTCGGACATCGCATCAAAAAATATCGGAAAAGCCGCGGTTATACCATCGAGCAGTTCTCCGCCATGATCAACAAGAGTAAGGCTACGTTGTCCAAGTATGAAAACGGAGCCATCACCATCGACATTGAGACGCTGTACGAGATCTCTCAGGCGCTGGATATCGACCTGAAATATTTCGTGGACTATCAGCCGCCCACCTTCCGCAATGAACCGGCGCTGCACAAAAACGCCTATTTTAATCAGTCGCTGGCCTATATGTACTACTACGACGGCCGCATCCGGCAGATGGTGCGTTCCCTGCTGCGCTTCTCCCCCGCTCCCAACGGCACGGCGGTGGAGGTAACGCTGTATCTGGGCGTGACGTCCTTTGACGATCCCGACCGCTGCCAACATCTGTTCACCGGCGAGATGAAATCCTACGACACCATCACCCATATGGTACTGAACAACCAGATCAACGAGGCGGAGAAGATGTACATCTGTATGCTCAACCCCATGCAGAACCGCACACCCGCCATCGGCCTGCTGTCTGGCATCGGCAGCACTCCCTTCTTTGCCCCCATTGCCCTGAAGACCCTGATCTCCAACGAACCGCTGGAGGAAACCGAGCGGCTGCTCAGCAGCATCAAGCTGGACAAGGACGACTATCACCTGCTGCGCTACTACAACATGATGGTCATCAACCGCCCCGCCAGCCTATTTTTGCAGTAATATAAAATGCCCGCAAGGCAACCAACAAGTATCCTCCGGCAATATAGATATTGCCGGAGGATACTTGTTTTGAACGCTTGCAGGCAGTATAATAAAGGTGAAAAGAGGTGGTAGATTTGAGGATAAAAGGCATTCTCTGTGCTTTGGTGATACTTTTATTTGTCCTGGCGGGGTGTACACCAAAAATTGTTGGTAATGACGGACTTATTGCGAAGGCGCGTGAAGAAATCAACGTATACGATTCAGATACCATCGAACTAACGATAGCCGGAAAATCTGTAATCGAAGATCGACACCTCTTTTGGTTTATATCTGGCAATCAGTATCAAGCTCATAGATATGTGCCCATTGAATTTGTGTCGCTTGGGGATGATAAATATGAGTTTGTACAAGCGTATCACTCGGTTGAAAGAGCAACGGATATTTTTGTTCACATGTGGGGTCGCGGCTATTCGTTTCTTGTAAACAATCCGAAGTGCAACAGCATAAGCATAACGGATTCTATGGGAAATCCTCAAACCGTTACCATCGATAAACTGCCATTCGTGTATTACTGTCAAGACTTCCCAAGTGAGTATTCTTTCCTTGATAAGGACGGGAACGCATTGAAGTGAGTGGTAAGTACCTTATAGAAGTGATTTGCGCCCGTATCAACTTGTGTGTTGATACGGGCGTTTCTTCGTTCCTTATCACGGTTGAACCAAGCACTGCGGACATTTTTTATGCCATTTTTACGATCTCACGCCGCAGCCGCAGGATAATGCGCTTTTCCAGCCGGGAAATATAGGACTGGGATATCCCCAGCCGGTCCGCCACCTCTTTTTGGGTCAATTCCTTTCGCCCACCCAAACCGAAACGCAGAGAAATAATATCCTGTTCCCTCGGCGGCAGCTTTGCCACGGCGCTGTGCAGCAGTTGACGGTCCACATCCTCCTCTAAGGGCCGCATCACCACGTCCTCCTCCGTGCCCATCACATCGCTGAGCAGCAGCTCCTTGCCGTCCCAGTCGGTATTCAGCGGCTCGTCAAAGCTGACCTCCGTGCGGGTATTGCTATTTTTCCGCAGGTACATCAGAATTTCATTCTCAATGCACCGCGAAGCATAGGTGGCCAGCTTGATGTTTTTGTCCGTCCGGAAGGTATTCACCGCCTTGATAAGCCCAATGGTACCGATGGAGATCAAATCCTCGATATTGATGCCGGTGTTATCGAACCGCTTGGCAATATAGACCACCAGCCGCAGATTCCGCTCGATCAGCGTCTGCCGGGCGGATTCCTCCGGCAATCGCTCTAAAATTGCTGCCTCCTCCTCACGAGGCAGCGGCGGCGGCAGGGTATCGCTGCCGCCTATGTAGTAAACGCTATCCGGCTTGACCAGCCGTTGTATCCACTGTACAAGCCGTCGCCACAGTGTCATGCCGTCCTCCCTTCTGTCCGCCCCACAGCGCCTGATAACCGCCCGCGCCCACCTGGACGTCTGTCAATGCCACCAGAGTATGCAGCATGGTCCGCCGCCCGATCTGCACATAGTCGCTGCGGCAGGCCAGCAGCAGTCCGCCCTCCGTTCCCACTGCCCGGAAGGGCAGCAGCACAAAGGGAATATCCACGCCTGCCCGGTGCAGCTGTGCCATTTTCACCTCCGGTGCTGCGTGGCTGCACAGCACCTTCGCCGCTTCCGCCGGCCACAACTCACCCAATGCCGCCGCCTCCGCCACCAGCACCGGCTGCCCCCGGATGGGGTCCCGCAGCGTGTTACCGTTGTCCCGCAGCGCCCGCAGGCGGCAGCGGCGGCCCTTGACCACTACATCAATATCCATCAGCTCTCCCCTTTCATGCCGGGCTGTCTGGCGAAATACAGCGCACAGCAGCCCATAGAATCCCAACGCGCCGCCCAGCAGCACCAACCAACTGATATCGGCGCAATAGACCCGCCGCACTATGCCCTGCGGCGATCCCGCCAACAGTCCCAGCGCCAGCAATAGCCCCGCCAGTCCGCCGGCCAGCAGCCAGAACAGCGCCGTCATACGCCAGGGGCGGACCTCCCGTCCAAAGGCGCATAGCGCCAGCACCACACCCGCAGCAACCCGGCACAGAGGATGCGCCAGCACCGGCAGCAGAAATACTGCCGCCGCATAAAGCGCCCCACAGGCCGCGCAGATGCCGAACCGCAGCCGCCGCAGCGGCGTCCCTGCCAGTGCGGCGGTGGTCATCAGCAGCAGATAGTCCACCGCCAAATTCAACACCACCACCCGGTCGATATACACCACTGTCACCACCATCACCTCGCCCGTCTATTATAGGACGGCCCGGCTGGAAAACCTGTCATAAAAAAGCGCCCCGCGGGATTTCTCCCGCGGGGTATCTGCTATTCTTTTATTCGTAGTCGAAGATAGCCTTCTTCTCGATCAGATTGCCGTACTCGTCCTTCCACTGATGGTGAACGGCGGACGCGTCCCAGTTGGGCAGCGCCTCCTTGTCCATGTCCAGCACGATCATCACGTCGTACCGGTTGGCCCGGTCAATGCAGCAGTGAAAAATTTCTACTCCATGAACGCCGGAAATGGTGTTTGCGGCGCTGAATAATGCCGTTATTGGGGGCAATAACGCGGCTTTATCGGTCACTTTTTCCCCCCATTTTGCCAGAATACAGTGCTTCATCCCCGCACCTCACAGTCCCAGATAGGGAACGACCAGACCCGCCAGCATCAGCACCGCCATCAGGCAGGCAATGACACCCACAATGATCTGTGTGGTCTTTTTACGCATCTATGCTTCCTCCTTATTTGTTACAACCTTACGGATCATCTTTTCCACCTTGCGGCGGGGCTGCATCACCTCATGGCCGCAGCCCAGGCATTTCAGCTTGATGTCCATACCTACACGCAGCACTTCCCACTGGCGGCTGCCGCAGGGATGCTCCTTCCTCAATTCCAGAATGTCATGCAATTGTAAGTCCATGGTTCATCCTTTCTTGATCTCGTCCCAGTAGCGCTTGGCAGCCTGTTCGGTCTTGTTGTCGCCGTATTCGTAGTAGTGCTTCTCCCCCAGCTCCTCCGGCAGATACCGCTGCTTGACGTAGTGGTGGGGAAACACGTGGGGATAGAGATAGCCCTGCTCCCGCTCCTGACCGACGCTGTCGGCGTGGACGTTCTGCAAATGCCGGGGGATGCTGCCCATGGCGCCGCGCTGAATGTCCTCCATAGCAGCGATGATAGCGTTATGGCTGGCGTTGGACTTGGGCGCCGTGGCCAGCAGGATAGCCGCCTCAGCCAACGGAAGCCGCGCTTCCGGTAAGCCCAGCTGCACCGCCGCGTCCACACAGGCCTTGGTAATGGCAATGGCTTGGGGATAGGCAAGGCCGATATCCTCGCTGGCGATGACCAGCAGGCGGCGGCAGGGGGACAGCAGGTCACCCGCCACCAGAAGCCTTCCCAGATAGTACACTGCCGCGTCCGGGTCGGAGCCGCGGATGGACTTTTGCAGTGCCGACAGCAGGTCATAATGCTCGTCGCCGTCCCGGTCATACCGCATGGCGCTGCGCTGAGCCAACTGTAAGGCGTCTTCACTTGTCACGTACAGCACACCGTCCTTGGGCCTGGCAGACTGGTACAGCAGCTCCACCGCTGTTACCGCCTTGCGGACGTCGCCGCCGCAGGCGGCAGCCACCGTGTCAGGAACGCTGTCCTCCCATTCAAAGGGCAGGTCGCTGCGCTGCTGCTCGATTTTCAGGGCACGTTCAACAGCGGGGCGGGTCTCCTCCGCCGTCAGGGGCTTGAACTCAAACACCGTGCTGCGGGACAGCAGGGCGTTATAGATGTAGAAGTAGGGGTTCTCCGTGGTGCTGGCAATCATGGTGATCTTGCCGTTTTCCAAAAACTCCAGCAGGCTTTGCTGCTGCTTCTTATTGAAGTACTGTATCTCATCCAGATACAGCAGAATACCGTTGGGGGCCATCATGGTGTCCACATCGGCGATGATGGCCTTGATATCAGATAGACCAGCGGTGGTGGCGTTGAGATGGTACAGCGCCTTCTGGGTCCGCTTGGCGATGATGTTGGCGATGGTGGTTTTTCCCGTGCCGGAAGGGCCATAGAAGATCAAATTAGCCTCCGCCCCGTTTTCGATCAGGCGGCGCAGCAGCGCTCCCTCGCCCAGCAAGTGCTTCTGCCCTGCCACCTCGTCCAGAGTCTGGGGCCGTATTTCGTCTGCCAATGGCCGCATGGCGCTCACCTCCCAAAATCATATTGATAAATTATACCACCATTTGCTTTTTTGCGCAAGGTCTGATACAATGATGATGAGGTGAGGCCCATGAAAACACAAGCGCAGATCAGCGCCATTATTGAGGAGTTGAAAAAGCTGTATCCCGACGCCCTCTGTTCGCTGGAGTATCAGAAGGACTACGAGCTGCTCTTCTCCGTCCGGTTGGCAGCCCAGTGTACCGATGCGCGGGTGAATCTGGTGACGCCGGCGCTGTTTGCGCGGTTCCCCACGCTGGAAGCCTTCGCGGCAGCCACGCCGGACGAGGTCGGCGAATACGTCCGCTCCTGCGGCTTCTGGCGGGCCAAGGCCAAGGATATCGTAGGCAGCGCCCAGATGCTGCTCCATGACTTTGGCGGCAAGGTGCCGGACAATATGGACGATCTTCTCCGTCTGCCCGGCGTAGGGCGTAAAACCGCCAATCTGGTGCTGGGCGACATCTACGGCAAGGAGGGTTACGTCTGCGACACCCACTGCATCCGTATCACCGGGCGTCTGGGCATCACCGACGGCAGTAAGGACCCCCTGAAGGTAGAACAGCAGCTGCGGAAGGTCATTCCTTCGGAAGAGTCCAATAACTTCTGCCACCGGATGGTGCTGCACGGCCGGGCGCTGTGCATGGCTCGTGGGCCGAAATGCGAAGAATGTCCGCTGAAGGCGCTGTGCGACTACTGTGCCAGTCGACAATAGCATTATCCTGTGCCAGTCCTGCGGGACTGGCACTTTTTTGCACTGTACCACATATACTGCGGTATGGAGGTGGGCGAATGGACTTCAAACAGATGGCGGCACAGCTGCATACCGATTCAGACACAGTGCAGCGCATGGCACAGTCCCCGGACGGTCAGGCACTGATGGCCCTGATGCAGCAGCAAAACGGCGCGCAATTGCAGCGAGCCATGGAACAAGGCGAGAGCGCAAGCGCTGCCGAGATGGCATCTCTGCTGAAAACCGTCCTCTCCAGCGGCGAGGGACGGGCGCTCTTGCAGCGGCTGAGTCAGCAGCTGCAGCAACAATAAGCAGCAACGCAGAGGAAAGGAGGCGGCGGTATGGAGGATATGGACAGCAAGCTCAACGCAATGCTCAACGACCCGGCGGCTATGGCCCGTATTATCCAGATGGCCCAGCAGCTCTCCAGCGGCACAACGCAGACCGCGCCACCGCCGCCTCCCCCTCCGCAAAACGCACCGCCACCGCCGCCTTCAGATGGCGGCGGCTTCGACCCCATGCTGCTGGCTAAGTTTCTGCCCCTTTTGCAGGACCTGCGGCAATCCAACAGCCAGACAACACAACTGCTGTACGCTTTGCGGCCCTTCCTGAAAGAGGAAAAACAGCCCAAGGTAGAGCGGGCCGCCAAGCTGGCGCATCTCATCTGCATCGGCAAACGCTTTTTGACGGAGGGAGGGCTTGACATTGTATGACCGCTATGGCCGCCAGGAGCAAGGCCATTACGTGCGGGCCTCTATGGACGACGGCCCTTTGCCGCCTCCGCCCCACAAGCCATCCGGGCAAAATCCGCCCCCACCGAAACCGCAGCAGCCGCCGCCCAAACCGCCCGGCGGTCCGCCTCCGCCGCCAAAGCCCAGCCGGCCGCCGGAGATCGCCTTCGGTAAGGGCATTCTGGACGCGCTGCATCTGGACGATCTGGATACCGGTGACATCCTGCTGTTGTTTTTGCTGTTCTTTCTCTTTAAGCAAAAAGCTGATGAGGAACTGTTGATTGCCATCGGTCTGCTGCTGATTTTATAGACCTGCCATTTCTGGCAACCATTGCATTTGCAATGCTGCGGCCTCTGCGGTATAATGACGGTGTTCTTGCAAGAGCAAATCCAACCGAGGAGGTCACAGAAATGTTCTGCAACTTTGACTGCGCTTCCCTGCTGAAGATGCTGTGCAGCTTTTTCGGCTGCTGAATAAAAGCGTAACGCATAAGGAGAGGGCCGCACAGGTGCGGCCCTCTCCTTATGCGTTACGACGGGGACATCAGCTTCAGTCCCACGATGCCGATCAGCAGCAGCGCGGCGAAAAACATGCGTCCGGCGGTGGCAGGCTCCTTGAACAGCACCAGTCCCACGACAACCGCACCCAGTGCGCCGATGCCAGTCCAGATGCCGTAGGCCGTGCCAAGCGGCAGCGTTTTCATGGCCTGCGACAAGAGACCGAAGCTGGCCAGCATTCCCACGATGGTCAGCGCAGAAAAGCCCAGTTTGGTAAAGCCCTCGGACAGCTTCAGGCATGTAGACCAGAATACCTCCATGAGCCCGGCAATCCCCAAAAACACCCATGCCATATGAAAATTTCCTCCTGATAAATAAAAATCGCGCCTTCTCTGCATCTTCAACGGCCTAACGATGCAGAAAAAACGCGTTGAACCACCCGGCGGCGTGTTCAGTAAGAATATACCACATGACGTCCCCCAGGTCAAGTCATCATTTTCTTCATTTCTATGACTTTTTACATGGTTCGCCCCTTGAAAACAGTCGTTTTTTGTGGTATCTTAATACTATCAAAATTTGCGATATTCGGCTGTACGGATTACGCCGCGCAGGAAGGATCGCAGAAAGGACGTATTTTATGGTCGATTTTGAAAATGGGGCCATATTTAAGTTAAAGCCAGATAACGGCAAGAGCGCCCGCCTGGTGGAAGACATTCTGATTCCAGGCGAAACGGTGCTCGGCTCCTACACTGTTGTCCGCGACTTTGTGGTGTTTACCGACAAGCGTGTGATCTCCTGTAATATTCAGGGCGTTACTGGCATGAGGCGGGACTTTACCTCAATGCCATACAGCAAGGTTTCGGTGTTCTCCATCGAAACGGCAGGATTACTTGACTTGGATTCCGAGTTGGAGATGTACTTCCCTGGCGTTGGGCGAGTTCATTTTGACTTTACCGGGAATTCCGATATCAAGGCGATCGGTCAGGCCATTGGCAAATACGTTCTCATGTGATTTTTTTGTTTTTAATATAAGGAGGCTTTTCCATGGAACTCGATATTCACAAACTTTCACCGGAGGCGCGAGAGACGTTGGACCGCTGTGTTTCTTACGGATGGAGACCGTCTGTCGCCGCAAAAATTCTGAATTGTAAGTTTGGCTTTACGCTGACCTCCAAGGATGTCACGCGTATCCTGGCCGAATTGGCGGAAGAAAACCCCAGCCGCGGAAACGGGATCAAGAAATAAGCAGAATGCTTCAAAAGGGGCGCTACCCAAGGCCGACTCCGCATAAGAGAACATACGGTTTTGCCTGCGCCTATTTGGCTAAACTGCTTCGCACCGGAAAAGAGCATATTTTGTGCAGGATCAAGGCGCGATGGTGAAGGCATGCTGACGCATGGCGAGCCAGCGCAACGAAGATATCCGTGCAAAATCTGCCTTTTACGGCGTGTGTTTTCTTATGTGGAGCCGGCCAACGGCAGCGCCCCTTCTCTGTCCATGTCAGCAAAAATGTGGACAAATCGGTTTTTTATACTTTCACAACTTCTGTGCGCGAAAAAGCGCAGAACTATTGAACGCTGAGATACAAAAATATAGTGTAGGAACATAGATGTAGGAGCGGTATAGGAGTAATGCAGGAATTCCCTGCATTTCCTCACTTTTTACCGCTCCTACTTGCGTCTATATTCTAGTGTTTATGCGCCTTTGCGGTCCGTTCACTTACTTGACCGCTTCCTCCACCGCCACGGCGACGGCGACGGTAGCACCGACCATAGGATTGTTGCCCATGCCTTACAAACCATTTTCTTGCTTTCCAACCGTTGCCACTCTTTTCTCAAAAAACCGCATAATATCAAGATTTTTCCTCATGTTGACCTGTCATTCCTTTCTTGATCTTTCCTCTTGTTTTTCTCGTTTCTACTGTAAAATGTGGACAAAATGTGGACAAATTTCAGCAGCAACTGTGAGGCCTTTTGGCCTCTCAGTTGCTGCTTTTTACCTGCTTACATCTTGAATACCGGAAACGGCACATCTCCACTTTCAGCATCGAGTCCCCTGAATCTTGGAAATGCTACTCCGCTTTCTGCATAGCTTTCCCCTTTGAATCTCGGAAATGTCACCGTTTCTTCATGTGCATTTGCCCCTCCAAAGGTTGGAAATTCTGCATATCCCAGATACTTATATAGGCTCTTCCTCCAGTCAGAAATATCGTCGCCGTCATTCGCATTCTCCGCAGCAATATCAATAAGTCGATAGGAAGATTCTTCTGCCGTCATCCCCAGCACCCACGGTGCCTTTCCATGGGTACTGCTGGCGTAGCCGTTCAGGTAGTACAGGGCATCCTTCTGGCTGTCCGTCAAGTCAATGGTATTGATGGCGTTCAGCTTCGCCTCGCGTTTCGTCAGGCCGCTGGTGGCGATCTTATACTGGAGATACTGGTAATCCGTGATCCCCGTCTCCTTCAGGGCGTCGATCTTCTCAATGTCCTCATCCCCGGCTACCAGGCTCTTGTACAGGGACGCCTTCTGACTGTCTGACAGGCGGCTGCGGTCGATCAGGCGCATCTTGTCCGCGTCCTTCTCCTGCTCTTTCAGAGCCATCAACAGGTTCGTGACGGTGCCATAGTCGGCCTCGGAATTGTACTGCACCGCGTCCATGGCCTTCCATTCTGTTTCGCTGGCCATGGTCTGATAATAGGTGACCCACTTGCCCGCGCCGCTGATGTCGGACTGACGCAGCGCGTCACGCTGCCGCTCGGCTCTGGTGGATTCCTCGGTTTTCTCGATGCTCCGCAGCTCTTGAATCAGGTCATAGCTGGCCTTGGCGGACACGCCGCGATCCTGCATCTGCCGGAACGCTTCCGTCTGATTCTCCGAGAAGTCGCTGGTGCGTTCGGCGTAATATGCCTGGGATTCATCCAACGCGCTGCGGCCAAACAGCAGGCCCTTGGCGGCGTTCCACGGCGTCTGGTCCACCTGATACCGCAGCTTGCCCTTGGAGTATACGCCGCCCTGGCCCACGGCGATGCCGCCTTGCAGCGTCTTTCGCGCCTGGTTGCCCGCATAGACGAACTCACCCGCCGCTGTCAGCCCCTTATCCAGTGTGTCCATGCTGAGCAGGCCGTTATTCTTCACGGATTCCGCAAAGTCCTTCACCTTGGAAAGGTCCGTGGTCGGCAGCGTCTGGTCTCCCACGCCCAGCAGCGCCGCCACCTGGCCCACAACGGGAACGTCGTTCATCGCGTCTCCACCCAGGCTTTTCAGGAACGCCCACCAGTCGCGGTCCGCTTCATCGTCGTCATCGTCATCCGTACCAAACAGCCGGATATCGAAGATGGATTGCAGCACGTCGTCCACCAGCGCCAGCTTCGATACACCCATGGACTTGCCCAGCGCTTCCAACACGCTGCCGATCACGTCATACGGCACCGGCGATCCGCCGGACAGCGCCCCGACGCCCAGGTTCAGCAAAAAAGCGTAGATCAGATATTTGGCCACCCGCACACCCATAACACCGGCGGCGTATGCCTTGCCCTGTTCCCGCGCCATCTGCTGCACCTCGTTGGGAATGTCCCGGCTCACATGCTCCCAGCTGTTCATGGCCTCCAGCTGGAACCGTGTCACGATCTGCCAGAAGGGATTTTTCGTGTCGAACAGCACCGGCTTCTCGCCCCTGGCCCGTGAGCCCATGACGCTGCGTCCGTATTCGTCCGCCAGCTTCATAGCCTCGGCGTGGCTCTTCCCCGCGTTAGCCTCCTTCAGGTACTTACTGCGTACCGCCACATAGGACGTGAAGCTGTCCACAGCTTCCGTCATGGCAAAGCCAGCCTCCTTGAACTTTTCCCATCCGGTTTCCGGCCCCAGCAGCCAGTCGATACCCTTCTTCCCTTTCAGGAAGTTGCTCTCCTGTACAAAATCTGCCCGCTCCTTCTTGCTTTTGAAGAAGTCGCCTATGGCATGCAGCGTGGCCTTTTCGCCGTTCTCCGCCGCCACCATGGGTATCTGCGAGGTCTGGTTCAGTGCCGAACTGACGTTAAAGGCCAGCTTGGCCCCGCCATACTTGCCCGTCAGGGTATTGATCCAGTTCAGCGATCCGCGCCCCGTGGCCGCCTCCGCGCCGCGGTCCACCATGTTCTGCTTGCCCGCCAGCCGGTTCGCGTAGTTGTCCAGGTACTTTGCCATTTCGCTGTACCGCTTCACGTTGCCGATCTGGTCGTACAGCTTGCCGATGTAGTCCTCCAGAAAGACCTTGGCGTCTCCGGCTGCCAGCTCCGTTCCTTTCTGGATCACGCCGTTCATCCGCAGGAAGTCCGCGATCTCTCCATCCGTGAAGTTCCGGGCGTTCTCCGCCCAGCCGATCTGCTCGCTGGCCTCCTCGCTGCTGTACGTCTTGCGGATATACCGCTCCGCCGTGCGGATACGCATGATGTCATCCGTGTGGTAGAAGATGTTGCCTAAGTAGTACACATAATCCTCAAAGCCCTTGGCGATATCGTATTCCGTGTTGACGCCGTGGCGCTCCTGGAAGAAGGGATTATACTGTTTGTAAGGCTTCAAATCTGCGGTCTTGCCGGAGATGGACGTGGGCAGGCTCATGGCCGTGTCGTCCAGGCCCAGCAGCTTCAGCGCCTTGGAAAAAGCAGTTTTCTCCGCCTCCGGCTGCATATGCGGCGCGTAGCCCTCAATAAAGCCGATGGTCTGATATCCGTGGGCTACCAGGAAGCTGTTGATGCCTTCATACAGTTCCTTATAAAGCCCGCTGTAGGTCTCCACCGCTTTGCTGACCACCGCACTGTCGGCGGTCTTGCTGTCGTTCAGCTCATCCAGCGCTTTCAGATAGGTCTGGTAGTTTTGCAGGTCCTGATATTCCTGATAGGAAGAATCGATGCCGAACTCTTTGGCGGCGTCCGCCGCTGAAGCGCCGTTCCGCACGTTTTCCACCGCGCCTTTGTATTGCGTATCAAAGGCGCCCACACGCTTCTCAGATGCCCGGTATTCCACGATCTTCTGCACAAGCTCCCGCTCTTTGCGGTTCAGCGGTCGCTCCGTACCCTCGCTGTCCTTGAAGGTACGTACCCGGTCCAGCATGGAGTTGACCCAGTCGATCTGCCGCCCGTTGTTCTCCGTCACCGGGTAGAACAACGTTTCATAGACCTTCTTTCCGTGCTCCGGCCCCCATTCCGTGGCGCAGATACGTGCCGGAGTTTGTAGATTGCGCCGCAATGTGCTGAACTGCTTGGCGATCTTTCCGCTGGGCTTTCTCAGGCCCGCCGGGTCTGTCCGTAGACCACCCTCATCATAGGCCACATCCATGCCCAACAGCGGCTCCATTTTGGCCTCTTCCCTCTCGAAGATGGCCGCCCGCCGCTGCCGCAGCAGCATGGTTTCCGGGGCTGTGTCCATGGTGCGGTAATAGTCGGCCAGCGTCTCCACTGTCTCCCGGTTCACTGTGTTGGGGATGTCCGCCGCGTCCAGTGTGCCGTCTGCCAGCTTCCGGGCGAAGGCGTGTTCCTTCTCTGTGGCGGGTATCTTGCTCATCTGCTTCTGCATCTGCTTTCTGGCGGAGTTGTTCCCGTGTACGCTCTGCGCCAGGTTGTCCGCACCGGCATAGTCGGCTTCTGAACCGAACGGCTCCACGCCCAGCTTTTTCAGCGCCTCCGGCATTTCCCGGCCCTGCTGTTCCCGCTGAACTCTCTGCTCCACGGCCCGCTCCGCTGCCGCGTCGGTCATGGCGTCCATCTGCCGCACACGGTCCCGGACACTGGCCTTTTCAGCCTCTGCCTTGGCCCTGGCGCGTTCCTCATAGGTGGTCAGCTGCGGACTCCGCAGGCCGTTGTCAACAGATTCACGCAGCGCATCAATGTCCGCCACCAGATTGGCGACGCGATCCGCGCTCTGTGTTGCCTGCCGCTCCTCATAGGTGCGGCCCTGTTCGTCCGTCAGCCGTGGCATTTTCAGCGGAGCCGCCGGGACCGCTGCATATTCTCCGCCGTTCTGCATACCCTGCATATTGACACCTGTTCCGCTTTGTGGTACACTTGTCTCAACGGTAGATGTACCGTCCCTGAAGACTATGTTGCGTTCGAGTAGCGCTCCTGTAGGGGATGGTGCATCTACTCTTTTTATTGACGTGATTTCCTCCGGCTCCAAAAAGTAAACTACATTTTGCGGATCAGCGCCGTTTTTCCCTTGTACGACTTTCACCTTGATATCTGCGTAATACGGGATGCCATCCACATAGAAGCTGGTTCGCAGCGTGTCAAAGCCGTCTATCTGCGGGCGGCTTTTCCTATCTCCGTTACTCTCGGCCCAATAGCTATTGTCGATTGCCTTTTCCAAGTTATCCACAAGCAGAATTCTTTCAAGCGGCAGCATTTCATGTTCCCGTGTATAAAGCATCTTGTTCAAGGACGCTTTCGTCACGTCAACATAGTATTCCTGTCCGTTTTTCGTGATATTAGACGCCAGCAGATAGGCAGGTTTTCCATCTGCGATACCCAGCCGCCGGATGGTGTCCTCTTTCACCTGCTGCCGGTAGCGGTTGCCGTATACAGTGCTGATATCCGCCCCTGACGGGTTATATTTTTCAGATGAAAGCTCCAGCCTGCCGATTCTTGGGTCGCTGACATTCTGCGGCTTTTCCCCACGATACTCCGCCGCCTGCCGCTCGGCATACGTGGTCAGCTGTGGCATACGCAGCCCGTCCCGCGCGGGCATGATCCGCCCCATGGCGTCGCTGGCCCGCCGGGCGTTGGCGGCGGCGTCGGCGCTGCCCAGGCCATTGCGCCGCAGGTCGGCGTAGTAGTTGTTCTCCGCCGCCTGTGCCTGTCCCTGCTGTACGCCACGCGCCAGCTGTGTGCCGCCTCCCGCAATGCCCATGGCCGCGCCCAGCAGAAAGTCATAGCCCCACTGCGCCAGATCGTCCGCGGAGTAGATGCGGCCCTTGCCGTCATCCAGCCGCAGCAGCCGGTCCACCAGCGGGTTCAATAGGTCGCTGGTCACTTCCTCTACGCCCTCGCCCACGCCGTTGATGATCCATGTCAGCAGCGCTTGCCCGGTGGTGTTTTGGGTCAGCTTGCTCACCAGCTTTTCCACCACGTCGTCTGCCGCCGCGCCGCCGTAGACTTTAGAGAACGCGCCGAACATCTTCTCCGTGAACACCTCAATGCCGGCGCTCTTCAATCCAGCCAGGAATTGCTGCTGTTCGCTCTTGCCCTGCCGCCGGGCCTCGCCCGCCGCCTGGCCGTAGCTACGCATGCCCATCATGGCCAGGCCGCTGCCCGGCAGGACCAGGTTGGCCAGGGCGTCCCCGGCCATCTGTGTGCCGGTCACGCC
Organism: uncultured Oscillospiraceae bacterium; assembly: GCA_934574095.1. Lineage (GTDB taxonomy): Bacteria > Bacillota > Clostridia > Oscillospirales > Oscillospiraceae > Vescimonas. Next base: position 14,727 of record CAKTMW010000009.1, read on the forward strand.
CATGTCCACCAGGAATTGGCCCACAGTCCCCAGCCCCTGCTTGGCCTCCTGTTCGTACTGCTGCCCTCTTTCCGTCAGGCGGTCAGCCACGCCGAAGATCTTCTGCTGGCTCAGCTTCTGCCGTACACGCCGCTGCTGCTCCTGCTGTCGGATACTCTCGCTGATGTCCGTCCCTTTTGTGCGGTTCTCCCGTACCGCCCGGCCCAGGTCGCCAAAGCCGGAGAACTGGCCCATGCTCTGCTGCCCTGTGGTGGGCCGGAACTGCCCGGCGATCTCCGTAAAGCCCGCCGCGGTGCCTGCCGCGCCCGCCTTCACGGTCTTTGCTACCCGGTCCATGGCCTTTCCGGCCCTGGTGTAGTCCCCGGCGCCAAACGCCTGAATGGTGGGCAGCTTCAGCTGTTTCGGCGCCTGCGCCGTCGCGGTCTTCTGCGCCGGAGTGCTGACCTTCGTCAGCTTCGGTACGGTCAGCTGCTGCTTGGGCAGCTGCACCGGCGTCACGGCGCTGCCGCCCAGCGCGGTGCCCCGCATGGTGCGTCCCGTCGCCGCCGCCTTGGTGCCCGCCGCCGTGGCGGTTTGCTTCTTGTTGTTCGCCGCGAAAGGATTTGTGGAATTGCCGGAACGGGGCGCGGAAAGCGCCCCGTTTTGCTGCTTTTTCTTCGTTTCCTTCCGCGGGTCGTAATCATCCAGAAAACGATATCCCATGGCGGTCTCCTTCCTGTATCAGCGCCGCCAGCTTCCCGCGACCTTAGAGAGTCCCTTCGCCAGGGCAAAATTGACGTCGTCGGGTACACGCAGCGACGAGCCGCCGATGTCTTGCTGATAGGCCCGCCAGGCCTCTTCCGCAGTAGCACCGCCAGCGGCCGCAGAGGACTGAGCTCCCCACTTGCCGTCCGCCGTCACTCCATAAGCCCGCTGCATCTCCATGATCTGCGACGCACTCAATCCGCCGTTGTTGTAGCCGCTTCCGCCGCTGTAGCCGCCGGAGCTTCCGCCGGAATAGGACGCCGCCCGCGCCTCCTGAGCCTGCTGTGCGGCCAGCTGGCGGTTGAACATGTCGACCTCCGCCTGGATGCTCCGCTCGTTCTGCAAATAGCTGGCGTACTGGGCCTGCACCTGGCTCAGATAGTTGGCCATGGCCTCCGCCGCCTGTGCGTCGCCCGCCAGCTTCGCGCTGGTGATGGCCTGCTGCAGCTGGCCGATGGTGGCCTGATACTGATTGGTCAGGTCCGTTATGTTGTTCTCATAGTCGGTCTCGCTGGCGATCCGCTGGCTGTCCGCCATGCCGCCGTATACGCCATTGGCGGCCAGCTCCTGGTCCATGTTCCGCTGGCTCATCATCTTGCTGATGTAGGCCCGCCGGGCGTTCTCCTCATAGTCCTTGCCGGCGCTCTCAATCTGGCTGTTGTACTGGTCGGTGGCCGCCTGCACCTGGGCCTCAATGGCTGCCTGCACCGCCGCCTGATAGTCGTCGCCTCCCACCCGCCGCAGATAGTCGGCGTAGCTCATGGGGCCGGAGTAGTCATAGCCGGAGTCATAGCCATAATCCCCGTACCCCTGCCCGCTCAGGCTCTCCTGATAGGCGTTCCAGGCGTCCGCCGCGCTCAGGCCGCCCGCCGCCGAGCTGGACTTGCTGCCCCACATGCCGTCCGCCGTCACGCCGTAGTAGTTCTGCATCTCCTTGATCTGGCTGTCGCTCAGACCGCCGTTATAGAACCCGCTGCCGGAGCCGCTACCCTGGCTGCCGCTGTTCCGGTTCTGGTAGTCGGAATAGGTGCCGTAGCGGCTGTTGTTCTTCCACAGCGTGTAGGCGTCGTTCACGTTCTTGCCGCCCGCCGCGGCGGTGGACTTGCTGCCCCAGATACCGTCCGATGTCACGCCGTACCACTTCTGCATCTCCTTGATGGTGTTGGCGTTGATGCCGCTGCCGCTGCTCTGTGTCCCGCCGGAGGTGCCGGTGTTCCGCCCGCCGCCGTAGGACATGTAATTCGTGTAGCTGCTGTATCGGCCCTTGTTACTGCTGTACAGGCTGTAGGCCTCACCGGCGCTGCGGCCGCCAGCCGCCGTACTGGATTTATTGCCCCAAATACCGTCAGCCTTGGCGCCGTACCAGCTCTGCATGTCTTTGATCTGTTGTGAAGTCAGTGCCATTTTCCTGGTCTCCTTTCATCCTAAGCATATCGGCCCCGGCCCCACATCGGGTGGCCGGGGCCTTTCTATGTACGTTTACTTTTCGGGGGTGTCGCTCTTGGCCAGCTGCTTGCCGATCTGGTTCACGCCGGTGGCCGTCAGGCCCGACATGATGCCCACCGCCACGGCGGTGAAGTAATCCTGCGCGGGAAACTCCGGCATGCCGAACAGCAGCGCCAGCGCGCCGACAATGCCGCCGCACACGCCGCAGATAATGGGGATCCACTTGTCCTGAAGCGGGCTTGCCTTCACGATCATGCCGATCAGATAACAGATCACGATGATAGCGGCCACAGTGGCCACGCCGATGGTGTTGATAGTCTCGTTCATGTTGTTCATCCTTTCCGGCCTAATTGGCCTGTCCCATGTTGTTGTGTACTTTTTCCAAATCGTCGATACGATGATTGGCTACCTTCTGCCGCTCCTCCAGCAGCGCCACACTTTCCTCCAGCGCGTAGGTGCGCTCCACCAGTTTGTTGTGCTTGCTGACCTTCTGCTCCAGCTGTTCCAGCCGGTAGACGATCAGGGCGGTGCTTTTCCGGTTGGCCAGATAGCTTCCCGCCAGCGTCCCCGCAAGACCCAGCAGCGCCACAATGATGGCTTCCGTCATGTGACCTCCTCCCATCCATATACACCCGGCTCCCACACATTGTTGTCACAGGTGCTGCGCCATGTTTTGCCGCCATGTGTCACCTTGTCGCCTGTCATGTAGGGGTTGGTGCTGTCCGGCTGCTGCCACGCGGGGATGACGGCGGGGTCGGGAATCAGCACCTGCGCCCACAGGCTGGGCGCGTCCGCCGGGTTCCAGCCTGACTGCGATGTGTGGGCCTGTAGGCACCTGTAGACGCATCCCCCATACAGCCGCCGGTCTCCCGCGGCATAGGCCGCCCCCTCGCCGTCCCACGGGCGATAGATCATCGGCGCTTTTACCGCCTGCTCATCGGTCAGGGCAGCCGCTGCCGCATCCATACTGGCCCGGATGCCCTGGGCCTGCTGCATGATGTCAGTCCTCATCCGTCACCACCCCCAGCGTGTTCAGTGCCGCCTTGTACTGCGCGATCTCCTCCTGGGCGGTCAAGACCTCCTGTCCACCCCGGTAAAACTTACCGTCCTGGTACGTGTCCCCGATGCCCACCGGACGCTCTCCCAGCGCCACGGCTCCCGGCCATGTCACGCTGGGCCGCAGCTCGATGACGTTGGTCACGATGCCGTCTGTTACGATAGCGTATCTCATGCGGCCGCCTCCTCTCGGTGATTGCGGATAATGACGATGCCGGACGCGCCGGGATAAGTGGGGGTATTATTAGAACCCCAGTTGGAGCCGCCGCCGTCGCCAGTGTTTGGGCTGGTCGGTCCGATAACAGAGCTTCTAGTGGACGCGTCGCCGCCTTTTGCGTACAGCGTGCCGTCCGACTCACCAAATGCACGAGTGGTGGTACCTTGTCCAATGCCACCTCCACTACCACTACCGTTGCCACCGTCAGTACCTCCGGCGTAAACATCTGATGAGCCAGACAGGCTTATTACAGCGCCGCCAGACCCGCCCCTTGATGGCGTTGCACTGTGTCCGCCGCCAAATCCGCCAGCCGCTTCAGCACCAAAGGCGGAAGATGTGCCAGCCTGGGCAGTGTGGGTTGTTCCGCCAGCACCCACTACAATGGGATAGACCGTGTCAGCCACGAGCACCACGGATTTAACTGTCTTGGTATACCCAGCTCCTCCGCCATTTGCCTGCTGGTAGGAAGCTGAGCCACCAGCACCACCTCCGCCTACCAGGAACTCATCAATAAGCCTATTGTTGAGGAATTTCAGATTGCCGGAGCTGAGGAACCGCATCTGCCAGTTGCCGTTGCCCTCATCGATCACCTGGCAGGTGTTGTCGCCACCGTCCCAGGTAAAATCGACGCCCATGATGGGTGCGGAGATGACATAACTCCCACCCCCGGAGGCCTTGCCGCCCGCCGAAATGACTTGAATCATAAAACGATCACCTCCACCGGAATATCCACCGTGGGCACATCGCCCATAACCTGTAGCGTCAGACTGTTTGCCCCCTGAGCGGTAGCCCGCACCGCCGCCGCGGACCAGGCTTCCCACTGCTCATCCGTGGCGGACTGTGCGATGGAAAGCGTCCCATTGCTGTCCGCGTGCCACGGGTACGACCCGCCGCCGCTGCCCAACTCAACGCTGATGGTCTGCTGCTTAGTCGAAGCGTCCCATCCCGCCGCCGTCAGCGTGAGATCGTAAGACGTTTTCTTATTAGCAGCGGCAGTAGTTGATAGAGTCCACAATGGTGACTCGCCAGACCCCATCGCAGAGTATAGTTGATTATGGACTTGCTTACCGTCGCTGACTTCTATCCATTCAAATCTTTCGAGATGGCCATTGCTATCGGATGACCGACCATACGTTAAAGGAATAAGCGTGTCCTCTAAAACACCTACTACTTGAAGCCCCGCAGTGTAAGCGTCCCAAATTTGGAGTGTGGATTTATCGCTTCGATATTTTTTACCACTTATACTGCCGGACACAAATGTAAACGTCACCACAAACGTTGCCCGTGCGATGTAGTCCGTCCCCTCCGCAGCCGCCGTCACGCCGCCCTCGCCGTCGCCCTTGAGAATGCCGCTGGCGGTGATCTTGGCTTGCTTATTGCCCACCCCGGCCAGATCGGTGTTGAACTGCGTCTCCGTGCCGGTGTAGCCGCCGTCCTGGGCGGATTCATAGGCGCTCTTGCCGTCCGCGCCGGGGGTACCGGGAGTACCGGGAGTACCGGGAGTGCCCGGTGCGCCGTCCTCGCCCTGGGCCTGCACCCCGGTATCGGTGGTCCCGATCCACCAGTGGCCATTGGCCCCGATGTTGGGCGTAATGCCGTCCTCGCCCGCCGGGCCTTTCAGCGCTCCCACGTTGGTCCACTGGCTCTTGTCCACGTCCCACTGATACACCGTGTTGCTGTCTGCCGTGCCCACGAACCAGGCGTCGCCCTTGCTGCCGGTGGGGTGGGCCGCCTCCAGCGCCGCCAGCGTGGCGTACAGGCCCAGCACCGTGTAGCTGGCGCCGTCCGCGCCCGCCGGGCCCTGGGCCGGATATGCGGTCTGCACCCATTTTCCCTGGTCCACGTCCCACAGCTCCCAGTACCCGTTGTTGATCCGGGGCGGATGGCTGTTGCTGCTCTCCGCCCGGTCGGCGTCGTCCTTGGCCGTCTGCGCCGCGGCGCTGGCCGTCTGAGCGCTGGCCGCGGCGGCGGTCTTGCTGTCCGCCGCCGTCTTGGCGTCCCGCTCCGCCGCCGCGGCTGCCGTCTGGGCCGCGTTTTTGTAGCTCAACGCTGCCGCCTCACTGGCCGCCGCGTTGGTGGCGCTGGTGGCCGCCGCCTGGACGTAGCCCTGCAGCATGGCCTTCAGGGCGCTGTCCAGCATACTGTCCGTGATGCAGCCGCTCTTGATGGTGGCCGACACCTTGCTGCCGTCGGCGGACACGCTCCACTCCAGCGTGGCGCTGTCGTCAAACTCCGTGGTGGTGATGAAGGCCGCCAGGCTCACCGTCTCGGTGCTGCCGTCGGCCAGCGTCAGTACCAGGCTCTGCCTCTCGGCGTCATAGGCGAAGTTTACCGCCACTTTTTCCAGCGCCGTGTCAATGGTGATCGTCGTCCCGTTCTCCTTGGTGAAGGTGAACACGCCGGTGTCGCCGTCCAGCTCCACCGTCTTGATGTGGTTGTTGGTCACCGACTTGTCGCTTTTCAGCGCCAGCGCCGCCGTAAAGTCGGCGTCCGCCACCTTGCTGTCCAGGCAGACCTTCACCGCGTTCAGAACGGCCTGCACCGTGGCGCCCGTCAGGCCCTCCACCGCCGCGCCGATCTCCCCGGCGCCGGTGGTGGCCGCCAGCGCGTCGATAAGGCTGTTGAAGTCCCCTTTCAGCACCTCCCGCACCAGCCGGTCGAATACCTTCTTGTTCTCCTCCGGCGTCCCGTTCAGGATCGTCGGCGCGGCCACCACGCCTTTGGCCGCGATGTCGCTGTCTGTCAGCTTGTGATCTGTGATCGACATAGGTTTCTCACCTCGCTATCTCTTGTAGTTGCCGCCGGGCTCCTTGAACTGCAAGCCGAAGGCATACAGGCCGAAGGGCTCGTTCAGCGCGTTGTTCTGCAGCCGGAATCGCACCTTGTCCGCCTTCTTGATCTTGATCTTCCCGAACAGCGTCCGGGGCGTCCGGTCGGCGGAGAAGGTGAACTTGCTGAAATCGATGTAGTTCCAGTCGAAATACCGGGCCTTGGCCCCGGAGCTGAATACCTGCTTCCAGATGTCCCGCACCTGGGCGTAGACCACCACGCCGGTATTCACCGCCGCCGCCAGCCGCACCGCCACGCCGGTGAAGGTCTTCACGTGAAAGAATATCTTCCCGTCAAAGTCGCTGGTCTCCCAGTAGGCGTCGATGGCCGCGCCGTCGTCGTTGTAGCTGGTCACCTCATCCACGTTGGTGCCGAACCGGCACAGCTTCCCGTCCGCCGTGCCGAAGCAAAGGGCGTCGCCGTCCAGAAACAGCACCGTGGCCGGGATGCCTGGCCAGTAGTAGCACTCGTACTGGAAGCTGGAATAGGGACTGTTCCGCTCATAGGTCTTCTGCTGCAGATCCAGCAGATAGACGGTCCCGCCCAGGGCCAGCGCGTAGAAATCACCGTAGATGCAGGCGTAGGCGTTCTTTTTCCCATGGGCCGCCCGCAGGGCGCTTCCAATGTAGTAGCTGCGCTCCTGGCTGTACTTCTCTCCGGTCAGCTCCTCCGCCGTGATGGCGAACACACCCCGGTCCGTCAGGAACAGCGGTTCCTTGTCGGTGCGGCAGAAGGTGTCCGGCGCCACGGCGTCCTGGCCGATCATGGTGTTGCTGACCCGAAACAGCGCGTCGCCGTCCTCATCCAGGGTGCCGCCCCGGACCACCACGTTCCGCTCATCGCTGGCGCCGTTGATGAAAGCCGCCAGCGTGTTGCTCAACACCGCGTAGCCCGTCACCTCGCCGCCGTCCCGCACCAGCTTGGTGTAGTTGGTGTCGGGGAAGAACGCCGGGTCCTCGAAATTGCTGTACCAGTCGATGCCCGGCTTGTCGCTGTTGCCGCTCAGAAACACCCGGTCGGTGCTGCCGCCCACGCCGTACACCGCCGCGATGGTGCATTTGTTGATGGCGTCCAGATAGCCCTCCCGGTCCTTACTGGCGGTGATCTGCACGTTGTCCTGGCCCTTTACCGGGCTCTCTCCCGGCGCGGCGGAAAAGGTCACCGTGCCCTTCTCCCGGTCCACGGTGAAGTCGGTGTTCTCCACCTTGTCGATCCAGTTGCCGTCCTTGTCCAGCACCTTGGCCGTCACGGCGTCGGTCCCCAGATCCTGGGTGGTCAGCTGGTACGTCTTGTCGTCCGCCGTCCCCAGGAAGCTCTCGGTCCACTTTTTGCCCAGCAGATTCAGCCCCTCGTAGGACTGCCCGCCGCCGGTGGGCCGCCGGGAGATGATGATGGTGGGCACCGTGGCATTGTTCGCCACTGCCGACAGCGTCTCGCCGTCGTACACCTGATAGGTGGCGCCGTCCAGCAGATAGAGCTTCTGGTCGAACACGAAGCCCCGGCTCCTGGCGTCGGCCATGGCCCCGATCTCCGTCAGGCTCCAGGCCCCGTCCGCCGCCTTCGCCAGCTTATAGAGCTTCGCCCCCGCGTGGATCAGCGTCTCCTCCATCAGGTGGTGTACGCCGTGAATGGCCGCGCCCTCCGGCGCGGTCAGGACCGTGGTGTAGCCCATGCGCTTTCGCACCTTGCCCACCTGGTCCCGTATCATGTTGGGCGCCGCCGGAGAGCGGGATTTGTCCACGTTAGAGGGGGAGTTATTCAGGTCCACGCCCCGGAAGGTCTCCACCACGGCGCTGTTGCGGGCCGTCTCGCTGGGTACGCTGAATTGTGCCATCGCTTACCACCACCCCGTCGTGTTGCGGGCCGCTTCCGCCCGCATACCCGCGGCGGACGCCTGCCACGCCGCCTGCAATTTCTGCAAGCCGTCCTCATACTCGTTACGCAGCACCGTGGCCATAGCCAGCTCATCTTCCTTATAGAGCTCCGCCGCGATGTACAGGGGGATCAGCGCCGCCGCGTCCGGCGTCATGTCGATGGCCTCATCGTCCGGTGTCTGTGCTGTGATGGTCTGCGGATAGGCCCGATACCACACGGTGTACTCCCCCTCCACATTGCCGGGGATCACCAGCACGTCATCGCCCTCGATGCTCCAGTCCTCCGCCACGTCGTAGATGTTGCCGTCGTCCAGCATCACCGTGCCCCGGTCGATACACCGGAACCGGGGCAGATAATGGCTCAGGCTGATCTTGTAGCGCTTTTCCACCGCCGGCAGCGTCAGCAGCGCGTCCGTCTCTGACGCGTCCGCGACGTCGGTGATCTTGATGTGCCAGTCCTTCAGGATGGGCCGCCCCACCGCTGCGATCTGCTGCATGGCCTCGTTGGCCTTGCCGGGCATGGCGTTGATGTACTCCTGGTTGATGTCGTCCACCGTGATGACCGCGCCCTCGTTGGAGAACATGGTCTGCAAGGCGATCAGCTTTACATCGCCCCATGTCATTGCCCTATTCCTCCTTTCAAAAAGGCCCGGTCGAGAAACCGGGCCTTTTTCGCTTCGCTATGTACGCCGTTTAGGTCAGGCTGGTGCCGCCGGTGATATTGCCCGCGGCCACGAAGCGCCAGTCCACGAAACCCGCGCCGAAGCGGGCGCGGCCCTTCCACACATTGTTGTCGTTGTTCTCATCAATGGTGGACTTCACCGCCAGCTTCACACGGTCCTGGAAGATGGCACAGTCGTTGACATCCATAAACTTGCTATCCAGCAGGAAGAAGGGCTTCTCGCTGCTCTTGCCCAGCTTCTTCAGCGCCAACGTCAGATACGGGTCCACGATGATGTTCCAGCGGCCATACTGGTAGTTAAAGGCGTTGTTGGCGCTGGTGGGCTCCTTGTCCGCGCCGATGGCGCTGAACACCTTGTCCTTCAGCGCTTCGTCGTTGGGGATCCAGATGGTGTCGGGAGCCACCGACAGCAGCTCGCCGTTGTCACCTGTATAATTCTGCATCTCCGTCTCGATCTTGCTCAGAATCGTTGCAGTAAACGCGCCCTTATACAGGTTACTCTGCTTCTCACCGGTCACCTTGTTGGGGTGCTCCTTGTTGAACAGGCTCAGGCCGTCGGCACTGTGGCAGGAAAAGTTCTTGCCTTTGAAATCGACCTGCGTACCATACAGGCCACCGGCGTACAGCGTGCGGCCCAGCATCTCGCGGGTACGGCCATAGGCGGTAATCAGCTTGTTGGCCCGCTTCTTCATGGTGCCGATCATGGCGTCCTCCACCAGCTCCTTGGTCACCGCGAAGGACTGCTTGAAGGTCTCATTCACGATGTCGCGGCCATAGCTCTCCTGAAAACCGGTATGGGGATAGGCGCCGCCCTCGCCCACGGGCTCAAAATCATCCATGGCCGTTTCGCCGGTATAATGTTCCGCGAAATGGCGGCTACTCTCCATGCGGAACAGGTATTTCAGCAGGCTCTCCCGCTCGAAGGCCTCACCCCGCTTTTCCAGATAGCTTTTCAGCGGCACCTGACAGTTGCCGTAGATAGAATCCACCAGACCGGAGCCGATGGATACGGTCACATAACCACTCATGTCTCATGATCTCCTTTCTTAGAATCGCACCACAACGCGGCTGCCCACGGTCTGGCCGTCGATGGCCAGCACCTCGGCCACGCCGTTGGTGGTAGTGGCGGTGACGGACGCGCCGCCCGTGTGGATGGTCACCTTGTTGCCCACGGCAACGGTGGCGCTCTCCGCCGGAGCCACGCCCAGCGTGGTCTCGAACTCCATGTAGTCCTGCACCTCCACGCAGGGCACCTCGCCCGCGGCGTTGGCAGGACCCACGCACACATAGGCGGGCTTCGTCGCGCCGGTGCATTTGGTCACCGCGCCGCTGGCCACCTTCAGCGCCTCGCCTACGGTGTAGGTCTCATCGGCGGTGGCGGTCTTATACTCGATAGGGGGCGTCAGGCCCACCTTCATCTTGCTCAGTGCAAACATGCTGCTTTTCAGCTCCTTTCAAATCATTCCTGTCATTGCTGTGAGCGCTGGCTCGGAATGACAGGACAAAAGTCATTACTTTTGTCATTACTTTCGGTACGCCCCGTATGCCCTGGCGATCTCCGCGTCGGTGGCGTCCGGCAGAAACTCCCGGTACGCCGCCTTCTCCTCCGCCGTGGGCTGATAGGCGGTCTCCCCTGCCGCGGCGGGCATCCCCGCCAGATGGCCCTTGCCGCTGGCCCGGTTGATCCCGGCCTGACGGGCCGCGCCCAGCCGCCGGGCGTCGATTTCCCTGCGGTTGGCCAGGTAGTAGGCCTCCTCGATGCTCAACCCCTTCTGTACGTAGGTGTTGAACTGCGGCCCCGTGGGCATGGCGGCGATATCCTCCACGCTGCCCACCTCCGCGCCGTACAGCTGCCGGATGGTCTCCACCCCTTTGCGGATGGTTTCCCGTGCCCGGTCGTTCACGGCCTTGGCCTGCTCCTGGATGGCGGTAAGCTCCTGGCGCTGCACCTGCTGGCGCAGGGGCCTGACAGCTTCATCCACCATGCCGCGCACCGTGTCCGGGTCGATCCCGGCCTGCTGCAGCTGCGCCGTCTGCCGGGCCTGGCGGTCCGCCTCCTGATAAGCCCGGTAGTCCGCCTCGCTGCGAATGGGCTGTCCGGTGTAGGGGTTGCTCTGGCCCCGGAACATGTCCGCGTAAATGCGGTCCACGCGGGCCTGAGCCGCCGCTTCCGACGCCTGCCGCTGGGCCTCCAACTCCCGCTGGCGGCGTCCGTAGGCCTGGCGGCGGCGCGTCTCCGCGTCCTGCTCCCGCACGGTATCTTCCGCCGGAGCGGGGTCGGTCTCCACGCCGCCTTCACCGTCTCCACCGGATGCGCCGGGTGCGCCAGGTTCGCCTACAGGCTCCTGCCCGGTCGCCTCTGCGCCGGTGGGTTCGGTGTCCATGTCGCCGGTGGGCATATCGTCCTCCACGCCAAAGGCGCGGGCGTATTCTTCCTGAGTCAGTTCCATTGTGTCCTCCATGTTTCCGCTCTCGGTGCGAAAGCGCCCCATTTCCGCCGGGGCCAAGCGAAATGTCAGTGCGGTGATCCGCACCCATAAGGCCCCCTCTGGGAGGGGGCTGTCGCCGAAGGCGACTGGGGGAGAGAATAAAAGACTTAAATTCTCTCCCTCCGTCTCGCTTGCGCTCGACACCTCCCTCACAGAGGGAGGCATTTGCCGTCAGGCGGCCTTACTTGTTCTTCTTGGTGGTGCCGCCGCTGGTGCCGGTACGCAGGTCGCCGCCGCTGTAGCGCACGTTGCCCTTGGGGGCGGGCGCCGCCTTGGCGCAGGGGGCTTCCACCCGCTGGCTGCCCGCGTTGGCGATCTTTCCGGCATAGCCGCATGTATTCTTCTTCATGCGTTTCTTCCTCCTTTCGTAGGTTCTGGGGCTTTTCTCGCTGTCCCCAAGCGAATGAATGTCCGATTTGTTTCCGGATTCCGCCGGACACCCGACTTGCGTTCGGGACGCCCGGCACGAAAGAAAAGAGGAGGATATCCGGGGCAGGTAGTGCAACCCTGCCCGGCGGAACCCAGAAACTGTTGTGCTGCGTGTTACTCTTCGGCGCTCTCCGCCGTCTTGGTCCGTGTCAGCCGCCGGTCATAGCGCCCGCAGCGCTTGTTCCGGCAGACGTACTCCACTTCCCTGGTGCCGTCAGGGGCGACGACCACCTGATAGATCATCATTTCCAATCCGCATTCCGGGCAGGTCATGCCATGCCGCCCCCTTCCGTCATGGCAGCGTCCGTAGCGGGCGCTGCGCTCATGTCCCCGCCGCCCTGCATGGCGGGATCGGTCACGGCGGCTTGCCGGGCGGCTGCCGCTTGCTGGGCGGCTGCCGCCTGCTGGCGCTCCATCTCCTCCTCGAAGCTGCGGCGCATGTCCGCCGCCATGGGATAGTGCAGCTTCTCCATCTGCGTCCAGAACCGCAGCAGCGACGATACCTCGTTCACCGGGCCCATGGCCCCCTGCTGGAAGTTCATCCGCGCCTCTTTCCACAGGGCCTGCCGGTCTGTGGCCAGCGGCGCGGCGCTGTCGCAGCTGAACAGGAAATCGGTGTTGTACTGCCATTCCCCCGCCTCATCCTGATACAGGAAGTCGTGGCGGTCGAATACCAGATACTCCGTCTCCCCGTTCTCGTTGGACTTGTGGAGCCACCTCGGCTCCTCGCAGTAGGCCAGGAAGAACTTGAAGATCACCTCAAACAGGTCCTGATACATGGCCCGCTTCATCACCCGCTTGCTCTCCAGGCGGCCCGCCGCCTGCTGGGCGCTGAACTCCTTGGCAACAGCGCTGGTGGCGGTGGGGTCCTTCCGGCCCTGCATGCTGTCGGTGATACCGATGGTCTGCCGGGCCTCCTCGTATATCTGCGCGCGCAGCGCCAGGTCCATGTTGATGTCAACCTGGGTGTTGAAGGTCTTGATCATCTGCATCTTGGCCGGGTTGTCCACCCTGACCACCCGGTTGTCCTGGTCGTTGACGATGGTCGCCCCGTCCAGGGGCAGCGTGGTGAAGCTGCCGCCGCCCAGCACCTTGCCCTTGATCTTGGTGGACAGCTGGTTCATGGTGTTCTGCTGGTCGGCGATGGCGTCAATGTCACTGCCGCCCAGGAACCGCCCGAACTTGCTGACGTTCTTCCGCACTACGATGGGGTACACGTCCGGCTTGTAGTAAGGAATGCGGGTGGGGGCCATCACCGGCACGTACCGCACCGCCGCCGGACCGTTTACGGAGCGCAGCTGGGGCAGCACCCCCTCCCCCTCCGTCAGGGGCTCCAGCACCGGCTGGCCGTATTCGTCCCGCTGCTCCGTCATGGCGGGGATCACCGTACCCATCCGGGTCTTGATGTCCTCCGTCAGCTCCTCAAATTCCTCGGTCTCCACCGTGAACTTGGTCCCCTGGCAGTACCGGCACCGATGGCCGTCGCCCACCGCGCCGCAGGCGGCGCAGCGGTTCACCCGCCGGACCTGATAGTCCTCCAGGTCCTCCACCACCGTGTCGTTCACCCAGCGGTAGCGGCCGATGCCGCCCTTGCCGTTGCGGAAGTAGCAGGTCACCAGCGTCACGATCTCGCCGCTGCTGTCGGGGCTGTCCCCCAGCCGCCGGGCGTCGGGATCGGATTCGTTCTCGTTCTCCTCCAGCTCCACGCCGAAGGCCTCCCTGATCTGCCGCCTCGTGGCGGGCGATTCCAGGAAGATCCAGTCCATGTCGGATATCTGGCTGACGTTTGCCTGGGGGATGATCCCCCGCGGGTGCATCATGGTCACCCGCAGGTCGCCCATCCAGTCCCGGCCCGAAATGCCGTCCTGCCAGTCCACCAGCAATCCGTGCCCGCCCTGCACGGGGCTGATCCGCTCCCCTTCGTCGTTCAGCCGCTCAAAGGGCAACCGGTCCAGTACGTTCCGCAGCAGGTTTTCCGCCACGTCCGCCAGAGGCTCATCCTCCTGCCGGATGGCCGTCACCTTCGGCGTGGGGATGTCGCTCTCCACCTGGGCCTCGATCAGCTCAAAGCCCACGTTCCGCACATGGGTGGCTTTTCCCTTCTTCGCCACGCTGCCGTCCGGCGCGTAAATGGTGGGATCACCGTCATAGATGCTCTCCCGCTTGCCCATGCGGTTCAGCTCCGGCCCGATGGCCTCCTTGGCCGTCTCCAACCGGTCCTGCCACATTTTCAGCTTCCGCAATTCATCCCGTTTCATGGTCTCCCTCCTCAGAATTCCCGCCCGCCGGAGGCGATCATCTCCTCGTAGCCCTCGGCTTCGTCCTCATCCTCCGTCTCGAGCCTGTTCATCCGTTCCAGCATGTCGTGCAGCATCCCCAGCGCCTTCAGGCAGCCCTTGGCGTCAAACTGCCATTCGCCGCTTTCGATGTACTCCCGCAGATTGCTGTCCCATTGCAGCACCGGCGTGGCGGCGGCGCACCGTTCGTACACCCGCCACACCTCCACCGCCAGTGAGTGGCGGGTAATGCCCAGACTGTCGAACTCCTCCTTCAGCAGCGCGTCCCGGTATTCCCGCACCGCCGGGTCACGCATGAGCCTGCTGGCGGTCTGGGCGGCGCTCTTCTCGCTGTACCCGGCCCGGATAGCGGCTCGGGTGCCACAAAGGTCGATAAGCCATTCATGAACAAACTTTTTCTGTTTTGCCGACAACTCTTTCATTGCCTATCCCCTCCGCAAGAAACTTCTTCATGCTAATAGCCTAACATGAACAGGGTGCTCATTATCGCCAACATCACCACCCCCAAATGGGCGCAAAAAAAGCACCGGGGGAAACCTCCCCCGGTGCTCCGGTGTTCACTTATTCGCCGCCCGCGCCGTCTCACGGGCCACAATGCTCTCAAAGGCCACCCGCAGCTTCTTGTCCAGCGCGATAGCGTCCAGCTTCGTCAATGCCATGTAGTCCTTGCGGCGCTCCCCTGCGTCCTTCTTCCGGCTGCGCAGGCACCGCAATCGGGCGTCCGTGCTGCAATTCGCCTCCCTGTCCAGCATGGCGTACAGCCGCCCCCGCCCCACCGCGTCCGTCAGGCCGGTGGCCTTGCAATACGCCGCGATGGCCGTTTTCATGTCCTCCACCCATGTGTCGCCCGCCGGACGGGCGATGGCCGTCAGCGCCGTCTCCACCCGCTGCTCGATGCGGGTCAGGCGTTTCTCCTGCTCCAGCAGGATCTGCGCCTGCGCCGCCACGTTCTCCGTCAGCGTCATGGGCTTGTTGGTGTAGCCGCCGGTCTTGCGGACGCTGGGCAGCACCTCCTCCGTCACCCAGTCCGTGAACCGCTCCGCCTCTGGCTTTTTGCTCTGGAAGATGGCGCGGTACAGGTTGCCCTCATTGACGTATAACAATCGATTCGGACGCCCCGCGCAATCAGCGGTATCAATAACGATGACACCGCCATCTTTCAACCGACCTTTGACTGCCGCCGCTCTCAACTCAAGCGGCCTGCAAATATCTGCCAGACAAAACCATGTTTCGCCGTCACGCTCGGCGGTACGCAGCTCTCCGAACTCCGGATTCTGGAATACCATCAGTTCGCTCATGCCGCACCTCCGGCCTGCGGTGCATGGAATCCCCGCTGTCCCTTGGCTGCCGACCAGAGAATGTCCTCCGTCTCATACACCATCAGCCGAAGCATCTCGTTGGCGTCGTGGATCGTCTGCTCATAACCGGCCTGGCCTCTCACCGCGTCCATCAGCCGCAGCACCGCGCCTACATACCGCATCTGGCTCCGCTGCGTCTCCAGTTCGTCGATCATCACGGAGACGTTGACCTCTGTGCTCATTCCTTCGATTTGCATAATTACCTCCAAAATTTTTACTTGTCTGGAGGTCTCCCCTGTGGTAGAATGGATTTACCTTGAGGGAAACCTCTTGGTGCACAGAACACTCGTTGTCTCTTGGTCGGGGTAGCGGGTGTTCTTTCTATTTGCCGAGTTCTTCATCGATTTTTTTCAAAAGCCACTTTGTTTTTGTCGTGTTCTCCTTGCTCAGCTTCTCCACGAGGGCATCGTGCTTTTCCCTGGGTATCGACACGTTGAACTGCACAATAGTTTTCCGCCGTTCGCGAAAATACTCGGCACGGCTTTTCTCTGTCACTGTCTCACCTCCTGTTATAGCTACATTATAGCAGCTGTAGCTATAACTGTCAAGCCTTAAAAAACGACCCCGCCGGGCAGCAGCGCCCGACGGGGTCATGTTCTATGTTCAGTTGGCTTTTTCCAGCGCGGATACCCGTTCCGCCATCTGGCGCATAACGAGCTTCATGAACTTCACTTCGTCCTCCAGATCATCCACGCGGGAGCGGGGCACCAGCTGCTCCTGAATACCGGCCAGCGCTTCCATCACCAGGTCGAACTTGGGATTCACCGTGTTTTCGATCAGCACCTGCATCCGCCGCTCAGCCGCGCCCACCCGCTCATCGATCACGCGGGACATACGTTCCTCCGACGCGCTGATCTTTTCATCCACCAACTCTGATACCGCCTGCATATCCTTTTCGTCCAACATGACAAACTCCTCCGCCCGTTCAAGATACGCCTATTATACCCGCCGCCGCCTGCCCTGTCAACGGTGTTTCCCCTCCCAGCTCTCATAAAACGCCTTCCGCATCCGGTACAGGCTGCTCTCGCTGGTGAAATGCCGCAGGGCGATGGCCGTGATGCTGTCCTCGCCGCACATCACCTCCCGCAGGGCAGGGTCACAAGGCCCTCCGCATTCGCGTAAGAGCCTGTCGATCTTATTGCGCATCCGCTTCGGCTGCTGGTCATAGGTCAGGCAGGTGAAGCGGATAAAGCCCTGCATGTTGCGGCTTACCCGCACCCCCCGCAGCTTCTTAAAGGCCATCGTCCTCCGCCTCCTCTCCGGCGCGGGCCACGGCCATCTCCTTCCGCCCGCCGATCTTCTTCGCCGGGTCTTTCTCTCTGGGTATGTAGCGCACGAAATCCTGTCCCACCTCCGGGTCGTACCGTGTCCCCGGCAGCACCGTGGCCCCGGCAGGCACCCGCAGCTGTGCGCCGGACATGACCACCGTCCGGGTGATCTTCGGCTTTTTCAGGTTCCGGCTGCATGTGTATTTCTTCTCATCGGCCACACCCCGGCTCTGGTTGATGATGTACTTGGCCAGCGGGTAGTAGTCCTTCTGGTGCCGGATGAACTGCACGTCCACGCTGCCCTGGCCCCAAATGTCATCCACCTTCTCCTGCCGCAGGTACAGCACACCGTCCTCCATCCGGAACCCCGCCCCGGTCATCATCAGGTGTGCGTGGGGCCGCACCAGCTCCCCCGTCTCGCCATCGATCTCACTGGGGGCCAGATACCACTTGCACACCACCCCCGCCTTCTTCATCCGGTAGCAGAGCCTGTCCACGAATTTCTTCGCCTCACGCTTCACACCCTCGAAGGTGCCGCCGCACCGCGCCATATGTTCCTCGTCCAGCTTCAGCGTCAGCCATACGTCACCGGCGCGAAGATTGCAGTTGAAGGAACGGGCCAGCTGCAAGATCGCATACTGGCGGTTTCCCTCCATCTTCTTCTCGCTGCTGTTGCCCCGCATACGACCGCCCCGCTTGGACGGCCGCCGCATGGTCTTGCTCTTCCGGCGCTCCACCACACTGCCGGATACGATCTTGGTGATCACATACATCCCCTCCTTCGATCTCATAGCTTTTCCTCCCACGCTCTCCCGCGTATAATAAAAATCAAAGACGCCCGCGCACAGGCGGAGACCTTCACATTTCTCGCAGCACTGTTATGGCGGAGCCATGTCACGGCCAGCCGCCCGTGCCTTTTTCCAGTGCCGCGCCACCTTCTATCTGTCTTTGCCGGTAAACTTAGGCGTTTAAGAGCCCCGCAGATACGCGCGTGCGCGTATTATATATAATGTGCTTCGATCTCTCATAGCGCCGCCCCGCCGTGCCTACGTCCGTACCCCACGCATCAGCGCAGGCCTTCGGCCAAGTAGGGCGGTGCTATCAGATATCGAACATTATTTCTATTCCATCGCCCAGCCCCTTCCGGGGCTGGGCTTTTCTGTTATTCCTCCGGCTCCGCCACCAGCTCCGCCGTGGTCTCTGATGTCTCCGCCGTGCCGATGGTGTAGCTGATCCGCAGCGCCATGGTCCGGAACCGCTGCCCCTTCACCGTGACGGCAGCGTGACCCATTTTGCCCGCCAGCGCGGCGGTCAGGATGTCATAGAGCTTGGCTACCGTTACAAAGGCGTCGCCCCCGGTATCACCAAGGCCATCGGCTGTTTCGTCGCTTGCCGGCTGGTGATTTTTTCCACATTCACCATCCCCACGGTCTTTGGCGAGAACTGTCGATCCCTCTGAGACAATCGTCTTCCTATTGGGCTTAATGCCCGCCTCCCGCCGCCACTCGGCGAATTTGTGGACGCCGATGTCCAGCGCCGCGGCGGCCTCCTCATCGGTCATGCCCTGCTCCAGCAGCTCCCGCGCCTTCTCCGCGTCCACATTGACCTTTCGGGGATTGGGCTTCTTCCACTCCGCCGGCTTCATGGCCCCCAGCTGCATCAAAACCTCTTCGATCTCCTTCTCGGTGCAGCCGTTCAGGTCGGCCAGTACGCCGATCTGCGCCTTGGGATTCCTGGCCGTGCGATAGCTGGCCACGATCTCCTTGGCGCCCATCGGCAGCTTTCTCTCCGCCATGGTCACTCCTCCGTCATTTCCAGCGCCACCTTGCTGGCCGCCGCGATGCCCAGCCAGTTGGTGGTCATGGTCATGCTCTCCCTTACCAGCTCGGCAGCCAGTTCGCCGTAGGCGTCCGGGTCATTCTCCCGGATGGCCTTCCACATGTCCTTCTGCACATTTTTGATGTTCTTCAGCAGGTCGTCGCACTCCTCCACCCGCTTCCGCAGGTCGGCCCAGCTCTCCTTGTCGCTGGCAAAGCCCCGGCCCCGCTGCTCCGTGAGGGCGGCCACCTGCTCGGCCACCGCCGCCTGCAAATCAGCGTATGCTTTTTCGTTACCCATGGTCAGCCTGCCTCCTTCACGATATAGGCTCCGTCAAAGCCCGCCGCCTCCGCCTTGGCCCGGAAGGCCTCCGCGTTGGCCAGCACCCGGAACGCGCCGATCTGCACCCGGTACAGGGCGTCTTCCTGCGGCTTCTCCTCCGGCGCGGCGGGTTCCGCCGGGGTGCCGTTGTCATCCTCTGCGGGCGGGACGTAGGCCACGCCGAAGTACTCACAGATGGCCTGCACCGTCTCCTCGGCGATCCGCTCCATGTTGTCCACCAGCCACTGGGCGTCCTCCGGATTGTCGTGGAACGCGAACTCCGGCAGCACCGCCGCCATGTGGGTGGCCCGCAGCTCATAGAGCCGGTCGTCCTCCACCAGAAAGTCCGGCGCACCCGGCGACAGCGGCCCGATACGATCCTGGATCAGCTTGCCGATGCGGCGGCTCCGGTCGCTGGGGAAGCAGTGTACCCGCGTCCCCGCCGCCTTGCCGTTAAAGCCGTTGGTGTGGGGCGCGGTGTGCAGGTCGGCGGGCCAGTTGTTGGACTCCTTCACCCGGTCGTACATGTTGCCATACTGGGCGTTGATGACCTCGAAGCTGCCGCACCGCAGCAATCCCCGCTCCATGTAGTCGGCGCAGCGCCCCATCTGCTCCTTCTCGTTGGTGGTGTGCCCGTTCCACAGGGCGCTGGAAGCGTACACATTACTAGCCCGATCCTCCGGGGAGATGTAGATTTTGTATTTCATTTTTTCTCCTTTCGCAATTCACCCTTGACACAGGGTAATTTTTCGATTATAAAGTGAAGTAGGAGGTGACGATGTCATGAAGTTCAATAAGTACTTCGCACATGTCCGCTGCGCCCCTAATCCACGGGCGTAACGAAACAAGAATCGTTAAATCTCCGCCCGCAGAAAGGGCACACACTATGGTTACCACTTATGAGGTTGTTTCCGTTGGCTTGATGGTTCTCCAGACTATCATCGCGCTGTTGTTGCTCATCATTGAGATCAAAAAGATGGAATAGAATCCGGACAAGCTTACCCTCGCCTCCCAGCGCAAGCTGGGGGGCATTTTCTGTTTACCTCGCCCAGCGTTTTTCCAGCATCTTCCTTGTCTCCGGATCGGCCCGGTTGTAATCCTCCCACATGTCCGGCGTCCAGTGGCTCTTGTCGCCGCCGGGCTCCTCCACGGTGTATTGCTGCTGGCTTCTGGCCATCTGGGCGATGGCGGCGGCGATCACAAGGTCGTCGTGCTGGCCCTCCGCCGCCTGCGGCTTCCGGTTCTTGTCGTACACAAATACGATCATCTCCCCCAGTGTCCAACGGCTCCGGATCACCTCCGGCGCTTCCTCCATCACCGTGTGCAGCTCCGCCAACATCTGCGGCCGCGTGGCGGGCGAGGTCTGCCACCCGAAGGCCTTCACCATGGCGTTGGCGTAGGTGTCGAACCTCTCCCGCTGGTAGAGGTGCGGATAATTCCACTCCTCCAGCTTCCGCACCGGATAGGTGCTGAAGTTCACCTCGATGGCGGTCAGCGCCGTGTTGTAATACCGGCCCAGGCAATACACCTGCCGGGCGTAGAGAATTTCCGATTGCCGCTGCTGCAATTCTGCCACCTGTTCGCCGGTGCGGTTGTCCAGCACGTGGGCGGTGAAGCAGTCGCTACCGTCCCCCGCCGTGTCGCCGCCCAGCACATAGGGCACGCCCTTTTCCGGCTCCTTCCAGATGCGGACCACGCCGTCCTCGGCGGGCACGAACTTCCAGTTCCGTGGCTTCTCCCCCTGCTCCTCCGGCTCATCGTAGGTAAACCACCCGGTGGTGATGGGTTCCGGCACGTGCATCTGCTGCACCGCCAGCGCCTGGTTATCAAAGAACGGCGTACCGCTCAACAGGAAGGCCTCCGCCGGCGTGTTGGGGTACTCCTGCCGGAACTCCTCCACGCTGCCGCCGCAGTTGGTCTTGATGCACCACCGCCGCCATTGCAGCTGCTCATCGTCCAGCCCGAAGTCCCGCCGGAGGCCCTCCTCTTCCTCAGTCCACTCCGTGCCGGGCGGTACCGCCTTGCGGTAGTCCTTTTCCAGATACCACGGCAGAAACACCGGCACCCAAGCGTTTTCCCCGCTGACGGCACCGTCCCACAGCTCCTTGAAGTGGTCATAGCCGTTGGCGGTGGATTCGATCACCACCATCGTGTTGGGGTCGTCGGGCACCGACTGCATAATGCCCAGCAGCAGCTCCTTCTTGTTCTTCGGCCAGAAGTCATACTCGGAGAGATGTACATTGGTCAGCGTCTCCGACCGGCCCACGCCTCCGCCGCCCGCCGTCTGGCACCGGATGGCGCTGCGTAGTCCCGGCCGCCGGGCCTTGGCCTTCTGGTCTCTGGTGGGATTCTCAAAGGCCAGCTCCTTGGCGTTGCTGTTCTTCCGCATAGGCTGCATCCGCCGGGGCAGACAGTCGTAGAAGAGCTTGTTCATCTTGAACAGGTTGCTGGTGGCGTCGCTGTTGTGGGCCACGATCAGCGTCTTCACGTTGGGCCGCGTGGCCGCGTCCTGGAACATCAGCGCCTCCGTCACCGTGGAAATGCCCTCCTGCCGCCCCTTCAGGATGATAATGCGGATGGGCTTGCCCAGGGCCGCTTGCTGCCGCATCACGGCGTACAGGTTGTCCTGGGCTTCATTGAACCGCAGCGGTACCAGCTTCTGCTTCTTGTCGCGGATCACCAGCAGCTTCTCGCAGTATTCCTTTGGATTCCGCAGATTCATGCCGGCGATCCCTCCTTTGTGATTTGGCACGGCGGAACGCCGCACCATTGGCGGACATTTCGTAGGGGAGGGGCTCTGCCCCTCCCGCGGGCGGGGTAGAACCCCGCCCCTACGCACTACCTATCGGTGGTTGCTTCGTAGGGCGGGGTGACTACACCCCGCCGCGTGCGTTTACCCAAGTCCCAATACCTTCAGCGCCTTTTCCACGTCCTTCTGTGTCTGGGTCCGCCGCCCCTCCACGAAGTGGCGGCATTCCTCCGGCGGTACGCCGCCCCGTGTCAGCGGTGCGGCCAGTGTGGCAAAGTCGCAGAGATAGTCCCCGCCGGTGTGCCGCCATACGCATTTGTAGCAGCGGTTCTCATGTGATTTTTTCATGGTTTGCTCCTTTGGATTTCCTCGTGCAGGCTTCTGCGTAACCTGCCCTGTTGCGGTGCCCAAAATTTCCACGCTGCCTTACGGCGGGCGCTTGAAATTTTGACCGCTGCCACTCGCTCGCTGTGCTTCATCTGCCACTGGCAGCGCACAGCTCACTCCCCCGCACACTGGGCAGATCATGTCTTTTTCTCCGGTGCGGCAACCCGAATCCCGGTGTACAGTATGCCGTTCACCATTTGATAGCGGATCAGGCCCTTTTTCTCCAGCTCCTCCATCAGCGCTTCCCGCGCCTTCCGGCGCACCTCCGGCCCGATGGCCTCCGGCTTGTCCACCGTCAGCGGATCACAGATCAACTTGCCTTGTACCTCTGCCAGCTCCACTGCGGGAAGCTTCCTAATTTCCGCAAACGCTGTCGCGTAGTCTCCCTTCGTGTTCTTAACGATTTCTTGCGCGTAGATTTTGTTGATATATTCAGTCATGTGATAACCTCCGATTTTTGTTGTATAGGCCGATGACTCTGCCGGCCCGCATGGCGTCAATCCGGATCTTCAACAAACCTGACAAGTCCATGTTCCAGTAAGCAATCCTTGAACTCTTTCGACTGCTTGGCGGTTTTACTTGGGCTGACAAGCTCACAGTCTGCCAGCTTTGCTATGGTCGGAAACGGATACCCACACGGGATCAATTCCCCCGCCGCATGATCAACACCGCATACCACCCACGTCTCACCGCTGGGCTTGTGCAGCACCACATCATCAGCCTTGATCATCGTCACGGCCCTCCAACGGCTTGATATACCCAGCCGCGATATTTTGGCGGAAGATATTCAGCGGTTGGGAAAACACGATTCCCGATGACACATAGCTCACAGAAAAATGAATGTCCTTCATTTCCCGCGGATGCTCCGGGACGCTCACATCCAGCATGGCCCCGCCCAATTCACATGGCAGAATGGCCACACGCCCAGCTGCGTCAGCATTCATCAATTCGATGATCCGCTTGATGGTACCCTTGTCTATGGCTTCGTCCTCGAACTTCTTGTATTCAGCACACATCACAGGCGTCACCGTCGTATCCTCGTAGGCAGCCACACGATCCAATAGCTCACGGACGCCTTGCGGATCAACCTCGCATGCGATCTGTCCGGTCTCGTACTCATTCGATGTGCCGATGTAGGTGACGATGCCGTTGCATCGCTTTGTCAGTCGTTTCATTCCGCTCCCCCTTTCAATTTACTTTTCATTTTGTTTTACGCCCAAAGCTTTGCACCAGCCATTGACATCGAAAACACAATGGCCCACATCACATTGCCGTTTTGCGTGGCGGCAACCAGTACACTCATGGTTTTCGTCCATATTTGCGCTTTTTCGGCAATATTTCTTCTGACGATAAATCTCGCACTTTGTCTTACCTGCACATACGCTCATTGTTTCACCTCCTCTTATTTCAGCGCCACAATCACGCACAGCGCGATCAGCGCATCCGCAGCGGAAAACAGCGCCCACGCCTTGTATACTTCATCTGTGAAAACATGCTGCCCGCACCTAATGCGTCCCACAATGGCGAGTGCACACAAAAGTATGCTCATTCGTTTTTCGCCTCCTCGCTTCGACCCGCCAGCCGCTCCCGGTGCGCTGTCACCAGCGCCCTGGCGCGCCACAGCGATACCTCGGAAAAATCCAGCTCACATCCGATCTTCGGCTCCAAGCATCCCTCGGCGCTGCCCTCGGAAAATTCATGCTGTATGAAGTCGCTTCCGTCCGGAAACAAAAGCAGCCATCCGTCGAATAGAGGCGTGATCTCCGCGTCGATGCCGAGCCTCCGGCAGAAGACATACAGCGCCCATATCTCGAAGTACCGGTTTTCCTTCATGGATTCCCAATACCGCAGCTTCGCGGCCCTGGCGTTTCTGGCATAGCCGGCCCCCAACATGGCCGTGCTGATGACCACCAAAACGACCAGCAAGTACAATTTCCACGTCATATAGCGATCCCTCCGATCTGCTGGCTCAGGGCCTGCATGGCCCGCCCCAGCTTTTCCCGCTCTTCCTCCGGCTGCTGCAGCAGCAGCTCCGCCAGTCGGTTCACGTTTTCCACCGTCTGGTCGAACAATGTTTTGAACTTAATAAGCCCCTCGTTGCCCGATGCCGCCAGCTTCTTCCGGGCGGCCTCCGCCTCGGCCTTGTAGCTCTTGGCGGCGTCCAGCGCCGCGTCCTTCTCCTTGGCGGCAGCGGCGGCCTGCTCCTCAGCCTTCCGCAAGCGCTCCTGTGCCTCCGCCAGCGTTTTCTTCGCCTTTTCCACCTGCGCGGCCGCCGCCTTCTCCGCCTCAAGGCGGGCGGCGGCGATCTGCTCCGCGCTGGCGTCCACCGTCTGCACCGCCACCTCCACAGGGCGGCTGCGCAGCTCCTCCAGCTCCCTGCGTACCTGGGCCAGATTCTCCTGGGCGGCCAGGGCGGTGTCCTTGGCCTCCTGCACATCGGCGGCGGCCTTGTCGGCCTCGGCGCGGGCGGCGTTCCGCTCCGCCACGGCCTTCTCCAGCTCCTTCCGGGTCATCTCCAGCGCGGTCTTTTCCTGGCCGTCCACGTCGTGCTTTTCGGCGGCGAAGCCCTCCCGCTCAGATTCCGGCAAACCCAGTAATACCAACGCTTTGCTGGCTCCCAAATCCGCAACCAATGCGGATTTTCCGTACTCCTTCCACAGCCGCATATACTGCTGTGCGCTGCGCTCAGAAAAGGCCACTTTCTCCTCCAGCCAGGGCAGCCACTCCCCGTGGGAGAGCTGCTCCTTCGCCTCCACCAGCCGCTTGCCGATCTCCAGAATGGCGCTCCCGGCCTGTCGCTTGTAGAAGTTGATCTCCTCGGTGATGACCTCGATGTCCCGCTCCTCAAAGGCGCCGTCCATCTCGGCCAGTTCGGCCATTTCCGCCGGTGTCATAAATTCACTCATGCCACATCCTCCTTGTGTTTCTTTCTCGGCAGCTTGGGCCTGCCGTCCTTGTAGCGCTTACTTCCGACGTTCAGCCATTCCAGCCATTCGTCCAGAAATGCCCCATACAGTTTCCGGGCCGGTATCCCCTTCGGATTCTCCGGGCAGCTCGCGCGATCGTTGCGATACCCGTAAACCTGCCGGATCGTGTTCCCATCCATTTCAATCGTGACCAACGGCACATGGGGCTTGTCCCTCCGCCGGAGAAACAGGATTGTCGTCTTGCCTGACAGGTGGCGGTCAGCATAGCCGCCCACGCAGTGCTCCAGCCGCTTGCCCTCCTCCACGATCTCTCCGGCGTTGACCGGGGCGCGGATCAGGAGCGTGTCGCTCCAATAGAGGTATCTGGCGGTCAGCTTTGGCAGCCGCGCCTTGTATTTTGCGTTCGCTTCTGAATTGCGCCGGTTTGCGCAGATCGCGCTCCATGCCGCCGTTACCGTGTCGTGCTTCTCCCAGAAGTCTCTCGGCAGCAGGTGGATGGTATTGCTCAGATCCAGCCCGCACCCGTCTGCCGCCGTGATGTAATCGGCATAGGCGGAAAGCGCGGCATTATTGCTCCAGTGTATTTTCCCGTGACGCCGTATCTTTTCCAAATAGGAAATCAGCTTCGGAATCCGCAGCCCATAACGTTTCATTCTTGGCAGAAGGACACGCAGCGTGCGGTCATCCGCGCAGTCCGCCAGCGCCGCGCACTCCTCCGGCGTCGGTGCTTGTGTCATATCATGCAGCGCCCGATAGATACGCAGCGCCACCAACGGGCGATCACTCTCTTTCGTGATCGCGTCCAGCTCCTTCACGCCGCACCCAAGAAACGCCGCCGGTGTATTGGCGTTCCACTTCACAGCAGCGGCGTTCTTTACGCCCCGCCCTGCCAAGTCCCGGACAGCATCTTGCAGACCCAGCTTTACCAGCCATTCGACCTGCTTCGGATAAAAACAGGCTGCCGTCAGCAGCTCTATGAAGTCGTCGCTGGCGATCCTCACCTGTTCCAGATGGCACCAGCGCAGAGCGCTCTTCTGTAGCTCAGGCAGTCCGATAATGTCATAGCTCTTGCCCAACTCACTGCAAAATCCATAGGGCGAGTGGATGTGCCACATGCCGCCCTTGCTTCCATTTCCTGCACCCGGCGCATCCTGATAGCTGTAGTCGAAAGGGCCGTCGCTCCACCATACCCGTGTGGCAGCTTCTACCTTTCCCGGCGTAAAGCGGTAAGCGCCCAGCAGCTTCGCCTTTGGCAGCATAGTCAGAACCGGTGCGTTGGTCACTGGTTCCTTGCCTTCGTAATCCTTGAAGCAGTCCCACGCTGTGGCCCACAGTGCCCCGCGCCATTGCCGCAGCACCACCGCCCGCTGGTATTCCCCAAGGGCCTTTCTCCGACCGCTGTAGCGCAGCTCCTTCACCGTGACTTCTTTGCCGCAGTAGGGACACTTTGCCCGCATTTTCGGCGGCGGTGTGTTGTCCCATCTGCTTTACGGCTCCGGTGTGTGCGGTGCGTGCAAAATACGCAGTTCGTCCGCGTTGTCTGCATCCAGCCTGATGAAAACATGCTTCCGGCAGCAAGTCGTCCACACCTCACCGGTGCTGTTCCGCTTGAAGAGAAACGCCCGGAACAGGGCGTTGATGGCCAATTTTTCCGGATTGCTCAGCTCAGGGGCCAAACGAACCAGTTCCTCCGCTCTTTTCCTGCTGTCCATGGCCATCACCAGAAGTCGGTCAGATCCAGCGTCACGGCCTTAGCAGGCGCAGCCGCCGGAGCTGCCTTTGCGTCGCTCTCGCACAAAGCGATTCGCATTGTCATGGTCACATCGCAGCCGGGAAAATAGAACGCCGCCGCTTTCTGATAGGCTTTCAGGTCGCTGATGCAGCTCCCCACACCCTCGCATACCTTTTTCAGGCAGTCCGCAAAGCTGCCGCCCTGTACCACCGCTTGGGCAAATTCCGCGTCCTGACGGCAGAATTCCTCCAGCGCCGCCCGCACTTCCCGCTTGATGGCACCCTCCTTCTGGCCGGTCACCTTCTTCTCTTCCTCTGCCAGCTTTTTCAATGCCGCAGGAAGAAAATCAATCGCACTCATAAACATCCTCCTCTTTTTTCACCCGCGGGAGCTCTCCCGCAGGAAATGCTTCTTCCAATATCGCCGGCTGGCGGCCTTGGCGTTTGCCTCTTCCACCGCCCGCAGCTTCTGGCATGGTTCGCACTCCACGCCCTCGCCGTTGTAATACCGCTTGCACCGGCAGCACACATTTTTCATCACGTCAGTCTTCCTCACCAATTCGCACTGCCAGAAGACCTTAGCCCACGATACGCCCCAAAACCGGGCCGCCTCCACCGTGGCCTGCTCCCAGTCCGGCGCCACCACTGGTACCTGCGCGTGGCCCGGCGCCGTGATGAACCACAGATATTCCTTTTGCTTTGCCGTCGCCACGTCCATCACCTCCTCCCGTGGTTGTGCTGCTGTCGGTAGTACTTGTCCCGCTGCTGGTTCACGCCGGCGTTCAGTATGTGTGTCTTTTCCGCCTGCTCGGCCCGCAGGTCATAGAGCTTGCCCCGCTCCGCCCGCCACTCGGTGTACCCGTGGGGACAGCGTGTCGTGCAGCCCGCCCCACGATCCGGGCAGTCCTTCACGCACGGGCTGCCATGGTAGCCCTGACCGCTCATTTCCGGCCCTCCAGCCTGTCCACCAGACGAAGGACGCCGCTGGCCAGCGTCCACGCCCCCACGAACAGGCAGATGTACGTCAGCGCCGTCATGGGTTCACCGCCCCCATCAGCAGTTCGTCCCAGGTGGCGATCCGGTCAGTGCCCGCCACCTGTACCTGATACTGCCAGTGACCGCTTTTTCGTGTGGCCCGCAGTACCGTGCCCTCCGGCGCGTACCCGCCGTTTTCTTCGCAGGCCCGCGGCGCGAAGTTGAGCACCCGCTCCCCTTCTGCGAACTTCGCCCCACGATTCTTTTTCTTCCTACCCATCTGATATCCTCCTTTGTGTATGTAATTTGATTGCTCCTGTCATTGCGAGGAGCGCAGCGACGTGGCAATCCGTCCCCTCACTGTGCGGCCGCCTTTGTCTTCTCCTCCACCGGGTAGAAGTGCGCCTGCCCGGCGAACCGCACGTTCAGCAGCGTCACGTTGATCATCGTGGCCAGCCGTGTGCGCTGCTCCGGCGTCAGCGTGTCCACATCCGTCTCCACGCCGTTCACCTTCACAAACGCCTTCACCGTGATGGGCGGCCGTTCCTTCTTCGCCATGTCAATTTGCTCCTTCCTCCATTTTCTTGGGGTGATAGGGATCCGAGATATCCCAATCCTCCCACTTTGCCAGCATCTCCGCCAGCGCTTCCGGGCGGCACTTGTATGCGCCCAGCTTCAAAAACGGCAGCAGCCCGCTCTTGCGCAGCTCATGCACTTTGCCCTGATTGACATTCAGGGCCGCCGCCACCTCCGGCACAGTCATCAACCGTGGCAGTTGCTCTTTCACCGTTTCCATGCGGCATCCTCCTTTTCTATATTCTTCTATGGCTTCTTGAAACTTTTTCGCAAATGTGATACGATGTTTTTGAAAGGTGGGATCATTCATGGAGATAAAAATTACATCACGTTTTCCAGACGAATCTAACGCAGCTGTGTACTTTAATGAGCCGGAAAGTTGCCCACTCTGTCACTATGCGATTATCCCAACGAGAATTCACGCTGTGTGGTACAGAGACAACCATAAAGACCGGCATCTAGCAATCCTTTATACCTGTACGCACTGTTTTCGTCCCTTTGTTGCTCACTTCACTGATGGACGCCCAAATAATCCTCAAATGGTTCCTCAACTTGATTACTGCGCACCTAATCTTTTTTCCGCGCAGGAATTTGAGAAGAATGTCAAAGACTTGTCCCCTCAATTCGTGAAGATCTTCAATCAAGCCCTTGAGGCGGAAAGCCGACAACTCGACGAGATTGCCGGTATCGGCTACCGGAAAGCTCTGGAATTTTTGGTCAAGGACTATTGCAAGCACATACACCCCGAACAAGGCGATGAAATTGAGCGGCTTCCGCTGGGAAAATGTATCTCCGATTTCATTGCGCAGCCGTCTATCAACATCCTTGCCAGCCGTGCTGTTTGGATCGGCAACGATGAAACGCATTACACCCGCAAGCTGGAAGGCCGCGACATATCGGATATGAAAACCTTCATCCACGCCCTTGTGCACTATATCGGAATGGAACTCACCGTTGAGGATGCTGCCTCTATAGCCCCTGCTCACTGAACAACTCTTATTCCCAGCAGTTCGCCGGTCAGTCCCCAATACTTGGCTACGATCCGGAATGGCTCCTCTGGTGTACCATGTCCGACTTCTTCTTTGGTCTCAATCACCATCACGACCCTTGCGCTGTCTAACCCTCTGGGCTCGGCAGCGCATTTTTCTTTGGTATACTCCACGCTCCACTCACCTCCTCCCTGGCGTTTCCGCATCGATCGTCAGCAGCAAATCAAGCAGCTCACCCATGTCCATCTTCAAGGCTGGTGCGATTCGGTTGATCTCCCTGACGTTGGTGACATAATGGCCGTTGACAAGAAAGCTGACCTTTTGCCTTTGCCAGCCCATTGCGGCGGCAAAGTTTTTTTCTGTGCCGTACACGGCCTTGATCTGTGCTTTCAGCCTTGCAATAGCCACCTTTTTTGTCATCTGGCTCACCCGGCGTTTCTGTATGCGCGGGGATCGATGCATAGCAGCATGCACAGCGACAGATACGCGCAGACGTTCAGCTTCGTCCGCCCCGCCAGTGCGGATTGCAGCGTCGAACACTTCACGCCTGACTGCCTGCTGGCCGCAGCCATTGTCATGCCGCGCTTATCCAGCTCCCGCCGGATCATTTCTTCCGGTGTCATAGTCTCCTCCATTGTTTACAAATTGTCTGCAAGTGTCCTTGTTCTCCGTTCGTCCACCTGCTATACTGGTGGCGAAAGGAGGTGAATTTTATGGATTCCTACAAACCCATTCCCGACACGGCAGATACCATCTATTCCCGCTACGAGCAAATGATGGCCTTTGCGTGGGCGCAGGCGCATTTGTCAGACTTCATGCGCACGCACCCCAACTGCACCCTCGCCGAAAAGGAAAAGGTGTTTTTAGATGCTGTCGAGGGCGGCCTTGGCCTCGCCCTCGAACTCCGCAAGCGGAACCGCTGACCTGTCCATGGCATCGCGGTACGCATTCAGTGCCATGTCCGCCGCGATTTCCAGCTCCTCAAGCGTCGCCCCTTGCTCCGCCGCTGCTTTCACCAGCGTCGCCGCCAAGGGGCGAATCTTTTGAAGCGCCGCCAAAAATGGACGGTATAAAGTTTTATTCACGTCCTCCTCACCTCCTCTGTCTTACCCGGCATTTCTGTATGCGCGGGGATCGATGCTCAGCAACCGGCACAGCGACAGATACGCGCAGACGTTCAGCTTTGTCCGCCCCGCCAGTGCGGATTGCAGCGTCGAATACTTCACGCCTGACTGCCTGCTGCCCGCAGCCATTGTCATGCCGCGCTTATCCAGCTCCCGCCGGATCATTTCTTCTGGTGTCATGCACTCCTCCATTGTTTAAGTCTGATTGGTACGTGTCACGCAACAGTCTTTGCAAAAAAAATCTCAACAGGATTTTTGATAGCAAGAATGTCAATCATCTGCTCCATTTCGTCGCTATCAAACACGCCGCGCTTCATTTTGTCGTAAAATCCTTTTGGTGACATGCCCAAAAGTCTTGCCACTTTGCTTTGAGACATTCCATTTTCTGCAATGATTCCACGAAGTTTCTTAGTGTCAACCATGTGCCGTCCTCCTTTCTGGTACGTCTTACGTTACAACAAAAATACCACACACGTAGGTGCTTGTCAAGTACCATTTTTTCTTTGCAAGTAATTCATGGTTGCAATCCGTAACTTTTATGTTATAATGCTTGATAGCAATAACTTGAAAGAAGGTATGAAACAATGACTAAGGGAGAACGCATTCGTTTTTTTCGCACCCAAAAAGGGCTGACTCTGGAAGAATTAGCACAGCAAATCAAAATGGCAACTCAAAACAATTTAACTCGGCAAACTCTGAGCCGATACGAAACAGGTGTTATTTCTAATATTCCTTCAGATCAGCTCTCCGCTATTGCAGATGCATTGGCTGTAAGCCCTGCTACGTTATTAGGTTGGCATCCAGAGTGGCGCCCCGATCAGTATGAAGATTTCAATTCAGCTCGTAGCAAGGAAGAGAAGTTGATGCTTTTGAAAATGTGGGGAATTCCAAAAGATCTATCTTGCTATGAATCGGATCTATACAAAGATGCAGATGTAATCCTTGCTGACTCATCTGTGGCTTCCCACAAGGTTTTGTCCAAAAACGAATCGAAGCTGGTGGACACTTATCGCAGCGTGACGGAGCAGGGGCAGCAGGAGATGATGGCCCACGCCGATTACATCGGGGAGCGCTACAAGAAAAACCCCTCCGCGTCCGCCGACAAGGCAATGTGATCTATTGTGATTTCAAACGCCCATAAACAAAAAACCAGCCCGCCCCGGTTCCCCGGAACGGGCTGGTGTGTAGCTATTCTATTTTCCCTTCGGTTTCCAGTTGGGATTATACCGTTTGCATGCGGTCTCCAGCTTGCGGAAGTCGCAGCAGACCTTTTCATAGAACGGATTGTTTCCACTCACTTGCTTCGCGTATGTATTGATGGCGCGGCGCTCTATGATGTCTTTGTTCTTGGCGCAATAGTGGAACTGTTTCAGCAGCAGCGTCTGATACGCTTTGTCCGTCTCTGCGGCAATGTCAAATTCGATCAATTGCCCCTGTTTTACCGGCACCATGTTATTAAAGCCCATGATGCCCAACCGGCCTTCATCCAGTTTCAGGATGGGGCCGCCGGATTTGATATTGGCGTGGTTCGGCTTCGGCGATTCCAGCGGCACATAATAGTTTTGCCCGTTGACCTTCAGCACGACCCCCACATAGGGACGCCGCTCACCCTTGTTGAACTGTACCCGTCTGTCCGTTCTGTGGAGATATGCGATGTATTCTTCTTTGATGTGA
This sequence comes from uncultured Oscillospiraceae bacterium, assembly GCA_934574095.1. Lineage (GTDB taxonomy): Bacteria > Bacillota > Clostridia > Oscillospirales > Oscillospiraceae > Vescimonas. The sequence continues at coordinate 46,687 of CAKTMW010000009.1, forward strand.
TAAAACTTCAAATAGCCCATCCGTTATCCTCCGTCGAAAGAAATGCGGGATAGCAGAGCCATCCCGCATTTTTTTAGTTCCCCACTCACGGCAGGGGCTCGCCGCTTTTTTCGTTCTCTATTTTCGGTAAGAGCTCACCGCTTTTTTCGTTCCCCACTTTTTCAGGCAGGCAGGGGCTCGCCTCTTTCGGGCAGATGGAGATTGACGCGAGTCAATTCTTATCTGACCAGAAGCTTTCGCTTCTGGTATTCATAGTATATTACGTCTGTTCAATTTTGTAAACACTTATTTTGTAAATTTTTGCGCAATTTGCGACTTTTTTTACCCATTTGTGTAAATAGATGCATTTCAAGGAGGTGTCCCCATGGCTAAAAAAGTCCTGACCCGCAAGCGCGGCAAGGTCTGGGAATATCGGTTCGAGGGCGCCATGGTGGGCGGCAAACGCCAGTGGATCACCCGCAGCGGCTTTGCCTCCGACGCGGAAGCCTACGCCGCCGGCATGACCGCCTGGCAGGAGTATCAGGTCTCCGGCCTCAAATTCACCCCCTCCCAGCTAAGCGTGGCCGACTTTCTGGATCACTGGCTCCGCGAATACTGCGAAGTGAACTTGAAGGACACCACCGTTCTCAATTACCGCAAGAAGATCAATACGCTGATCAAGCCCGCGCTGGGGAAGTATCCCCTGCGTTCCCTCCAGTCTGTCACCGTGCAGAAGTTCATCAATGATCTTTTCAACGCCGGGTACAGCCGCAACACGCTGGCCGGTGTCAAGGGCATCCTCAGCAAATCCATGAAGTACGCCAAGGCGCAGAAATTCATACAGGATAACCCCCTGTATGAAGTCGACCTTCCCTTGCACAACGCCACACCTAAGCTCAAGACCCGCGGCAAGCAGCGCACTGTTATCGACGCCGCCACTGCCCGGCGCATCTTTGCCCGCTTTCCGGAAGGCCACCCCATGCACATTCCGCTGGTTCTCGGTTACCGCTGCGGCCTGCGCCTGGGTGAAGCCTTCGCCGTGCAGTGGGAGGATATTGACTTTGCCGCCGCCACCCTCACAGTCACGCGGCAGGTGCAGTACGTGTCCGGCAGCGGCAGCACCGCCCCAGACCAGCGCCGCACCACAAAGAATGATCTGTATTTTGCGCCGCCCAAGTACAACAGCACCCGCGTCATCCAGCTGGACAGCGCCACCCTCGACTTGCTGCGCCGTACCCTGCGCCGCCAAAAAGAGATGCAGCTCTCTTACGGCCCCTATTATACTCACCAATATGTTACACCGGAGCGCACCAGGCCGGAGGATCCCACACCCTTCGTCATCAACACCGATGGCATCGGCCAGGAGATCCATATGGTCAATGTCAATGACGATGGTTCCCTGATCCGCCCCCGCTCCATGCAAGAGTGCTGCCGCGTGATCCACGGCTGGCACAACGTACAGAAGGACGGCAAGGTCACGCGGGTATTAGACCCCGATCCGATCTGTCCCACCTTTGATTATCACTCTCTCCGCCACACGCACTGCACCGATCTGCTGCTGGCCGGTGTCCCGCCCAAAGCCGTGCAGCTTCGCCTCGGACATAAGGACATCAAAACCACACTGAACATCTACGAACACCTCACCGCACAGATGGCGGAGGACACCGCCACAAAGCTGGAGAAACTATACCGTACATCATAGCAAAAAGGGCGCCGCCATCTGGCAGCGCCCTTTCCTTGTCCACATTTTCAAAAATGTGGACAAAATGTGGACAAATCGCTTTTTTGAGCCTTTTCAAGCTCTCATTTTCAGGATTTCAATTTTTTACAAAAACCAGCAAACCGTTGCTATATCAAGCTTTCATAGCTTCTTCAACCGCCACGGCGACGGCGACGGTAGCGCCCACCATGGGGTTGTTGCCCATGCCCAGGAAGCCCATCATCTCCACGTGAGCGGGGACGGAGCTGGAGCCGGCAAACTGCGCGTCGGAGTGCATACGGCCCATGGTATCGGTCATGCCATAGCTGGCGGGACCGGCAGCCATGTTGTCGGGATGCAGGGTACGGCCGGTGCCGCCGCCGGAAGCCACGGAGAAGTACTTCTTCCCCTGCTCGATGCATTCCTTCTTATAGGTGCCCGCCACAGGATGCTGGAAACGGGTGGGGTTGGTGGAGTTGCCGGTGATGGACACGTCCACGCCCTCGTGATGCATGATGGCCACGCCCTCGCGGACGTCGTCGGCGCCGTAGCAGCGGACGTCGGCACGCTCGGTCTCGGAATAGCGGATCTCGCGGACGATCTTCAGCTCGCTGGTGTAGTAATCGAACTGGGTCTGCACATAAGTGAAGCCGTTGATGCGGCTGATGATCTGGGCGGCGTCCTTGCCCAGACCGTTCAGGATGACGCGCAGGGGCTGCTTGCGGGCCTTGTTGGCGTTCTTGACGATGCCGATGGCGCCCTCGGCGGCGGCGAAGGACTCGTGACCGGCCAGGAAAGCGAAGCACTTGGACTCGTCGCTCAGCAGCATGGCGCCCAGGTTGCCGTGGCCCAGACCAACCTTACGATCCTCGGCCACAGAGCCGTCGATGCAGAAGGACTGGAGGCCCACGCCGATCATCTTGGCAGCCTCGGCGGCAGTCTTGACGCCGGACTTGATGGCGATGGCCGCGCCCACGGTGTACGCCCAGCAGGCGTTCTCAAAGCAGATGGGCTGGATGCCCTTCACGATCTCATAGGGATCAAAGCCCTTGGCCTTGCAGATCTCGCGGCACTCCTC
>CAKTMW010000010.1 GCA_934574095.1 uncultured Oscillospiraceae bacterium
GAACTATTGTATTCGATTATTTGAAAGGGCGAATATGATGTTCCTATTTTCAACTATGAAAGCAAATGTGAGCCGTTTTGTTAACCGTGCGCGGTGGTAGTGACACAACCCCTATCTCGTAAGCGCAGAAATCCCCGTGCGCCGAGCGTGAGAAATGCAACATGGGCAGATCGAAAAGAGTGTTGCGCAGTCTAGCGGGGCCGCGACGCCGGAGGAAGCGGACGCACGCCACAGACGTGCATCCGCTTTCTCCGGCTGTTCTTTCGGCGGCGATTTCGCCGGCAGCACAAAGCCGCACTGTGGCCGAGGGAGGGAAGCCCCCTGTTTCGGCGTGTGGGCCGCTGTGTGTGATCCTTTGAGTGTACCCGCTTTCGCCCGTGAAAGCAAACGTAAGTGCACATCTGACTCCTCCGGCTTGCTATATTGCCTAGCACCCCTGCACAAAAGTACCCCTTGTTTGCCCTTGTGAGCCACTGTGTGCGATTCTTTGGGGGAGGGTAGCATCCCTGCTCTCATACGAGATTTCCAAGTCGTTTTTGGGCGGGTTTGCGGAAGAGTATGTGTCCACCCGTTGCTACACGAATGTTTCCATGTTTGGGACAGACTGCATGGCGGGGCAAAAATGACCACGCTGTAACCAAAGAAGAATAGACTCCGCAGCCCTGCGGGGCCGCGACGCCGGAGGAAGCGGACGCACGCTGTAAACGCGCACATCCGCTTCCTCCGGCTTGTTGTGTTACCCCACAAGACCCCCGCACAGAAAAGTACCCCTTGTTTGCCATTGTGAGCTGCTGTGTGGCCTCCTTCAGGAGAGGGCAGCATCCCCGGCCCCAGAGAGGGATTTCGGGCCGGTTTCGGGCGAATTTGAGCAAACTTCCGGTGTGCCGAAAAAGGGGCAGGAGAAAGGCATTGGCGCTTTTCCGCGCCAATGCCCATTCACAGCAGCCCGCAGTGCGAGCTGCCACAAGGGTTTGCGGGTTTTGGAAATTGACGCTTTTTTCAAGGTTCCCGGAACTGTTTGACGCTAAATTTGAGAAAAGTTGCCGCAAAGCCCCGTGTCACAACGGTTTGCGGCGGCGCTTTGATATAAAATCGTCACGTTTTGTACAGCGACAGTCAATAAAATTCTTCTGTGGCAGCTCAGATATTGGTACGCCTTAAACAAAGATAAGCTGGAACCGCAAATTGATAACTTTCTGATAATACTGTGGCTATCCGGTAGCTTTCCTCTGATCTTTACGGTATTGTGTACCGTTACAAAGGAGGTAGGTTTTATGCCAAAACGACGAGCAAACGGAGAGGGCAATATCCGCAAACGCAAAGACGGTCGCTGGGAAGGACGCTATACCGTCGGCCACGATCCCGAAACCGGCAAGGCCATCATTAAGAATGTTCTCGGTAAGACACAGGCGGAAGTGAAAGAGAAACTAAAGGCCGCCATCGAGGAAAATGTGGGCATCGACTATGGCAAGGCGAAAAGCTTCACAGTCGGCAGCTGGCTGGAGGTCTGGATGGAGAACTACGCGAAAGTAAAACTCAGACCGTCCACCTTCAAAACCTCGCAAGGCTTTCTGAAAAACCACATCAAGCCGCAGATCGGCAGCATCCCGCTGGCAGACCTGACCTCTCTGGACTTGCAGCGGTTCTACAAACACCTGCTGGAAGGCGGGCGCGTAGACCGCATTGAGGCCAAGAAAAAGCCAAAAGGGTTAGCGCCCAAGACGGTGCGAAACATCCACCAAATGATCGGCTCGGCGTACAACCTCGCCATCGAACAGAAGCTGGCGAGCAAGAATCCGACGCAGGGCTGCGCCTTACCGAAAGTCGAGCACAAGGAGATGAAAACGTTGACCGCCGACCAGCTGAGTGCATTCTTCCGCGAAGCCAAGGAGACCGGAGTGTACGAGCTCTACTACCTTGACCTCGCCACCGGTCTGCGCCGCGGGGAGCTGCTGGGCCTGAAATGGACAGACGTAGACTTCGACCGCGGCGTACTGAAAATCCAACGAGCTATCTCAAGACAGAACGGCAGGGTAGAGGAGGCCCCACTAAAAACGAAAAACGCCTACCGCACCCTGCCACTGTCGGCAGATGCAATAGACGTACTGAAAATGCAAAAGAGCAAGGTTGGTGGCAGCGAGTGGGTATTCCCATCGCCCACAGGCGGTCTTATGTCGCCGGACAGCGTCCTGCATATGCTGCAAAGGGTGCTGAAACGGGCAGGACTGCCCCGCATACGCTTCCATGACCTGAGACACACCTTCGCAACCATGGCGCTCCAGAACGGCGTGGACGTAAAAACCGTGTCCTCGATGCTGGGTCACTACTCCGCAGGCTTTACGCTGGACACCTACGCCCACGTCACCACTGACGCCCAGCTCAAAGCGGCGCAAACAATGGGCAATATCCTCTCCCGTGCGGTATAGACCTTTCCGCTATCCGCTCCCGTTGGGGTCAGCGTTTGGGTCAGGAAAAAGCAAGACCATAAAAACGGAACTTATGAAAAGCAAAAGTCCTCGAAATCAGACGATTTCGAGGGCTTTTGGCACGCCGTGAGGGATTCGAACCCCCGGCCTTCTGGTCCGTAGCCAGACGCTCTATCCAGCTGAGCTAACGGCGCATATCTTTCCGAACGACTTGTAAATCATAGCATATCTTTTTCAAAAAAGCAAGAGGTTTTTTTGGATTTTTTGATTTTTTTTGGTTGTCAAGTGCGGACATTTGTGGTATCGTTAAATAAAGTAACGAAGAAATTCATCTGCGGAGGAAAAAAGAATGAGCGCGAACTTCAAAACATGCATGTTCGGTGGTTTTGACCGCAAGGATGTCATCAATTATATTGAGAAATCCGCTAAGGAAGCCAAGGAGCGGATCGAGGCGCTGGAGAACGAAAATAACGAGCTGCGCGGCAGCAAAGAGCGAATCGAGCAAGCGCTTCGCGCCCTGCATGCCCAAGCCAAGCAGCAGAGGGAAGAGGAGCAGGGACAGGAATCCGTGCAGCAGCAGTTGGCCGACGCTCACGCGAAGCTGAAGAAGCTGGCGGAGGAGACGGAAGCGCTGCGCGATGAGAACCAGCGTTTGTGCGCCGAGATGGAGACCTTGCGCGGCGAGAGCGAGCAGCTGCGGACGGCGGCCAATGACTATATGAGTCTGAAGGAGCATATCGCGGACATCGAGATCAACGCCCACCGCCGCACAGAGGAGTTCCGGGCCGAGGCCATTGAGAAGCTGCGCCAGAGCGTCAACGCCCAGCGGACGTGGTGCCAGGCCCAGCGGGGACAGTATGCCGCCATGAATGAGAAGATGCTTCAGGAACTGCGCCGTGCGCGGGAAGTGCTGGAGATGAATGACCTCTCCGGCTTCGATACCATGATGGATAGCCTGCAAAGCATTGAGGATTCTTTGAACTGAACGCTGCCGGATAGAAAGCCACCATTACGCAATGCGTAATGGTGGCTTTGTCATATACGTTACAGCAACATGATACCGGCGTCGGCGCAAGCTTTTTCGGTATCCTTATCCCAAAGGCTGGCCTGGACCTCGCCGATATGGCAGGTGCCAATCATAATCATGCACAGGCGGGACTGGCCGATACCGCCGCCGATGGTCAGGGGCAGCTCGCCGTTCAGCAGCATCTTGTGGAAGGGCAGCTTACGGCGGTCATTGCAGCCGCGGGCATTCAGCTGATAGTCCATGGCGGCTTCGTCTACACGGATGCCCATGGAGGAAATCTCGAAGGAACTGTCCAGAATGGGGTTATACAGCAGAATATCACCGTTGAGGGACCAGTCGTCATAGTCGGGAGCACGGCCGTCATGAGGCTTGCCGGAGCGCTTCAGGTTATCACCGATCTGCATCAGGAACACGGTGTGATGTTCGCGGCAGATGGCGTGTTCACGCTCCTTGGGGGTCAGGTCGGGCCAGCGGTCCTCCAGCTCCTGAGTGGTGACAAAGTAGACCTCACGGTCCAGCTTGGTATGCAGGCTGGGGAACGCGATCTGCAAAGCGTCGTTGGTCTCCACCACTGCACCCACGATGGCGCGGACGGTCTGCTTCAGAAAGTTGACGTTGCGATCCTCGCGGGAGATGACCTTTTCCCAGTCCCACTGATCCACGTAGACGGAGTGGAGGTTATCCACTTCCTCGTCGCGGCGGATGGCGTTCATATCGGTGAACAAGCCCTTGCCCACGTTGAATTCATAGCGCTTCAGCGCCAGACGCTTCCACTTGGCCAGAGAATGCACCACCTGACCGTTGGCGGCCACATCGGGGATATCAAAGGTAACAGGGCGCTCCACACCGTTCAGGTTATCATTCAAACCGGAGTCCTCACGGACAAACAGGGGAGCAGAAACGCGGCGCAGATTCAGCGCCTGTCCCAGATTGACCTGGAAGTTGCTCTTGATGAACTCGATGGCGCGCTGCATCTCGTAGACAGACAGCGGCGTTTTGTAACCGGCGGGAATGAATACCTTACTCATGCCTTAGCACCTCTTTCAATAAAAATATGCATCTTATTATAATAAAGCATAGGTCTGTTGGCAAGAGAAAATTTTCCTAAATCTAATGAAAAAAATTGCCGCATCCTTGTGGATGCGGCAATTTTTGAAAGATATTGCTTACTTATAGGACTCGATCATGGCCTTGAAGGCGGGCAGGCTGCGGCGGATCATGTCATTGGACACGCAGTAGCTCAGGCGGAAGAAGCCGGGGCAGCCGAAGCCGTCAGCGGGCACCACCAGCAGGTTGTGGCCCAGCTTGGCCTTCTCGGAGAAGGCGTTGGCGTCGCCGTTGGGAGCCTTGACGAACAGGTAGAAGGCGCCGTCGGGCTTGGCGCACTCATAGCCCATCTCGGTCAGGCTGTTGTACAGCAGGTTGCGGTTCTCATCGTAAGCCACCAGGTCGGGGCGCTCCTCGGCGCAGTACTCGATGACCTTCTGCATCAGAGTGGGAGGGCAGACGTGACCCATGATACGGGCGGCACCGGCGATGGCGGCGTATACGTCATGGCTGTCATCGGCGAAGCCGGGGACGTACACGTAGCCGATACGCTCACCGGGCAGGGACAGGGACTTGGAGTAGGAATAGCACACGATGGTGTTCTTGTACAGGCAGGGAATGAAGGGAACCTTCACGCCGCCGTATACCAGCTCACGGTAAGGCTCGTCAGCGATGATGTAGATGGGATGGCCGTACTCGGCGCTCTTGCGCTCCAGCAGGGCGGCCAGGCCCTTCAGGGTCTCCTCGGTGTACACAACGCCGGAGGGGTTGTTGGGGGAGTTGACAATGATGGCCTGGGTGTGCTTGGTGATGCGCTTCTCCACCTCGTCCAGATGGATCTGGAAGGCCTTGGTGTCAGCGGGAACGACCACCAGCTTGCCGCCGTTGGCGTTGACGAAGGGACGGTACTCAGGGAAGAAGGGGGCGATGGCCATGATTTCGGTATCAGCGTCCACGATCAGGGCCTTGATGATGGAGATCAGAGCGGGGGCGGCGCCGCAGGTGAAGAACAGCTCGCTGGCCTTCACGTCCAGGCCGAAGCGGGCGGCCAGGTCCTTGGCGACGGCAGCGCGGGCCTCTTCAAAACCGGGAGCCATAGAGTAGCCGTGCAGTTTGATGGAGTCGGTCTCGTCCACGATCTTCTTGATGGACTCGTTGACCTTCTTGGGGGCGGGGATGCTGGGATTGCCCAGAGAGTAGTCATACACATTCTCAGGGCCGACGACCTTGGCCTGTTCCAGACCATAGGCGAACAGCTGACGAATGACGGAGGGGGCGGTTCCCAGAGTGTAATATTCCTGATTGACCATGATAACAGCTCCTATTCTTGTTTTCCTTATTTTTACGCATACGGCTCAAACGCATGCATGACCAACTATTACTATACGAGTGTTTTTCTTGATTGTCAAGTATTTATCAAAGAAAAGGAAAAATGACGAAAAAATTTATGCAAACGAAACAATGAACAGCCTCAGTTCAGCTCCATCCGCTGGGCCAGTACGCTGCCGGCGGCGATGGAAGCCAGCTTGGACTCAGCGCTGTCGGCGCGGGACACCAGCACGATAGGCACCTTGGCGCCTAGGATGATACCGGCGTTCTTGGCGTTGCCGAACAGGGAAGCGGCCTTGCCGATGCCGTTGCCCACCTCATAGTTGGGTACCAGCAGAATGTCGGCGTCGCCCGCGCCGGGAGCGGTGTAGTGCTTGTGGTGGCAGGCCTCTTTACTGACGGCCAGGTCCAGAGCCACGGGGCCGCACACGTTCATGTTGTACTTGCTCCAGCGCTCGGTCATGTGGGCCAGGGCGTCGGCGTCCACGGTGGACTGAATCTTGGGGTTCACCACCTCCGCGCCGCAGATGCAGGCGGCGTTGATGCTCTCATAGCCCAGCGCATGCAGCACCATGGCGGCATTCTCCAGAATCTCAGCCTTCTTGTCCAGATCGGGGAAGGTGTTGACGCCGCCGTCGGTGAGGATCACCATCTTGCCGTAGGCGGGAATTTCATAGAACATACAGTGGGTGGTGAGATGGCTGGTGCGCAGACCGCATTCCTCATTAAATACAGCGCGCATCAGATCGGCGGTGCCCAGAATACCCTTCATCAGGAAATTGGCCTTGCCCTCGGCGCACAGGGCCACAGCCTTGGCGGCGCAGTCGGTATCGCTGTCACCGGCGACGATCTCGTAATCGGCGGGATTCTCGCCCAGACCGGCCAGCATATCCTTGATCTCGTCCACGTGACCCACCAGAATGGGAGTGGCGATGCCCTCCTTGCGGGCTTCCACCACTGCCTCGATGACGGGCTGGTCATGCGCGGCGGCCACGGCGATAACGCCGGTCTTACCGCCCTTGGCGGCCTCTAAGATGCCATTTATCGTATTTATCATGTACGTTTCCTCCTGAATTTGTGTTAAACTGACGGGGGATCATTGTTACTTTTCACATTATACATCGGAAACCGGGTATCGTCAACGATAAACCGAAGGATTCAATGAAATATTTTGTAAAACTTTGACACGGGAAGAAAATAGTTGAAGAAAACAGGAAAGTATGGTATGATAGCAAATTACAAAATACCTTATTTGTTGAGAAATGAGCGAGTATATGAAAACACATGATTTCTATTTTGACCTTCCCCAGGAGTTGATTGCCCAGACGCCTATCGAGCGCCGTGATGCATCCCGGCTTCTGGTGCTGGATAAGACCACCGGCGCTTGGGAGCACCGGCACTTTTTTGACCTGCCGGAGTATCTGTATCCCGGAGACTGCCTGATCCTCAACGATTCCCGTGTACTTCCGGCGCGGCTGCTGGGCCAGCGTCTGCCGGGCGGCGGCGCCTGCGAGGTGCTGCTGCTGATCGACCGGGGCGAGAAAACATGGGAGTGTCTGGTGCGTCCGGGAAAGAAACTGCGCAAGGGCGCGAAGCTGTCCTTTGGCGACGGGCAGCTGACCGCCGAGGTTACGGAGGAACTGCCGGGCGGCAACCGGCTGGTGCGGTTCGACTATGAGGGCATCTTCCTTGAGGTGCTGGACCGCCTGGGCAAAATGCCCCTGCCGCCTTATATCAAGGAGGAATTGCAGGACCGCGAGCGCTACCAGACAGTGTATTCCAAGGTGGTGGGCAGCGCCGCCGCTCCTACGGCGGGCCTGCATTTTACGAAGGAGCTGTTGGAAAAGGTACAGTCCATGGGCGTGGGAATCGGCTATGTGACGCTGCACGTGGGCCTTGGCACCTTCCGTCCGGTGAAGGAGGACGAGATCACCGAGCATGAGATGCACAGCGAGTACTGCGTGATCCCTCAGGAGACGGCCGACCTTATCAACCGTACCCGTGCCAATGGCGGCCGCGTCATCTGCGTGGGCACCACCTCCTGCCGCACGGTGGAATCCTGGGCAGGGGAGGACGGCGCCATGCAGGCCAGCGCCGGATGGACGAATATCTTCATCTATCCCGGCTACCGCTTCAAGGTGACAGACGCCCTCATTACCAACTTCCACCTGCCGGAATCCACGCTCATCATGCTGGTGTCGGCGCTGGCAGGCCGTGAGCATATCCTGGCGGCGTATCAGGAGGCGGTAAAGGAGAGGTATCGTTTCTTCTCCTTCGGCGATGCGATGTTTATCCATTGATGCGTATGAAGCTTTATCTGATCCTCTCCCTGACGGTGGGCGGCATCGCCCTGATTGCGGCAGCCGTATTGCTTTTCGCGCTCCGGCATACAGAGGGAAAACTTACCGTTGCCGCGATTCTGGGTGGACTGGCCGCCTTTTCGGTGATGTTCGCCCTCTGTCTCGGCTATTTCATGGTTTAATAGGAGAATAGAATGTTCAAAGTCATCAAAAAACAGGGCCGCGCACGGCGGGGACAGTTCCAGTGCGCCCACGGCGGCGTGGTACAGACGCCGGTGTTCATGAACGTGGGCACCCAGGCCGCCATTAAGGGCGGCATCGACGCCTTTGACCTGCGGGACAGGCTGGGCTGCCAGATCGAGCTGAGCAATACCTACCACCTGCACCTCCGCCCCGGCGACGAGACGGTAAAGGCCCTGGGCGGCCTGCACAAGTTCATGGGCTGGGATGGCCCTATCCTGACGGACAGCGGCGGCTTTCAAGTATTTTCCCTTGCCAGCCTGCGGAAAATCAAAGAGGAGGGCGTGACCTTCGCCTCCCATCTGGACGGCCACCGCATTTTTATGGGCCCGGAGGAGAGTATGCGCATCCAGTCCAACCTGGGCAGCGATATCGCCATGGCCTTTGACGAGTGCGTGGAAAACCCCGCCCCTTACGACTATGCGAAAGCCTCCTGTGAGCGGACGCTGCGGTGGCTGGAGCGGTGCAAGGCGGAGCATGACCGGCTCAACAGCCTGCCGGATACGGTGAATCCCCAGCAGATGCTGTTCGGCATCAATCAGGGTGCTACCTACGCCGACCTGCGTATCTGGCATATGCAGCAGATCGCCAGGATCGACTGCGACGGCTTCGCCATCGGCGGACTGGCGGTGGGCGAGCCTACTGAGGTGATGTACGAGATCATTGGCGCGGTGGAGCCTTATATGCCGGCAGACAAGCCCCGCTATCTCATGGGTGTGGGCACTCCCAGCAATATTATCGAGGGTGTGGCCCGCGGTGTGGATTTCTTCGACTGTGTCATGCCTGCCCGCAACGCCCGCCATGGAAAGCTTTTCACCTGGCAGGGTACCATGAACATCAAAAACGCCCAGTACAAGCTGGATGACGGTCCTATCGACCCGCAGTGCGATTGCCCTGTGTGCCGGAAGTTCAGCCGCGCCTATATCCGCCACCTGTTTACGGCGCAGGAGATGCTGGGCATGCGCCTGGCGGTGATGCACAACCTGTACTTCTATAACAAACTGACTGAGCGCATCCGCCAGGCGCTGGACGCGGATGAATTTGACGCCTTCCGCGCCGAGTACAGCCGCAAGCTGGCAGAAAAAGTGTAAAAAACTGCGGGAATTGTTTCCAAACCTCTTGCCAAAAGGACAAGTCTTTTGTATAATAGTTACCATTGATTGACAAGGACAAATACGGTTTTGACGGGCAGAAATACGCCCATACCGCGTCAAGCCCCTTGACAATACGACAAGTATTCTCTGCGGGCCTTTTCTTGTCTGGACGCATTTCTGTTCCGGCAAAACTGCAAGGCACCTGCCAGCGATGTATTTTCGAGTGATTTTTGGTTTTTGAGACGCCGACGGGCTGGCGCCCGCCAAGGAGAAAAGGACAAAAATCGCCGGAAAGACGCGCTGTCAGGCGTGTTTGTCCTTGTCAATCAATGGTAAGATATCTGTGAAAGAAGGAGTATCCCCTATGTTTGATCTGATTACAACGGCCTATGCCGAATCCGGCACTTCCACCACGGCTGGCGGTGGTATGTCCTCCATCCTGATGATCGTCGTCATGCTGGCGATCTTCTACTTCCTGCTGATCCGTCCTGAGAACAAGCGGAAGAAGCAGGCAGAGGAAATGCGCAACTCCCTGAAGAAGGGTGATTGGTTGACCACCATCGGCGGCGTGTATGGCCGCGTTGTTTCCATTACCGACCGTACCGTGGTCATCGAGACCAGCGAGGATCGCGTCCGTATCGAGTTCCTGAAGTCCGCCATCGGCCAGGTAGGCACCCTGGACGAGCAGGCTGCCGCCATGCAGCGCGGCGGTAAGAAGGCCGCCAAGAAGGACGAGGCCCCTGCCGAGGTCGAGGCTCCTAAGGAGGAAGCTCCTGTCGAGGAGACCGCCGAGGAGACCAAGTCCGAGGAGTAATTACCTGATGCAAAAATGACGCTCTCAACGAGAGCGTCATTTTTTTGCGCCTTAGGAGGGAAGAGCCATAAAACCCTGCGCCGCAGCATACAGTTGGAAGAGAAAATGAAGGGGGTATGTAGAATGTCTCTTGGGGCGGTTTTAGGAAAGCGTACCTGGTTGGGCGTGGCGGTGGCCGCAGCAGCGTTACTGCTGTGGGTCATGGCGGGGGCGCTGCTGGTCACAAAGCGTATGCTGCCGGTAGGGATGGTGGATGGTTGGCTCTATGGCGGCTGCGTCATGGCGGCGCTTCTGGCGGGCTGTGCGGCCGGAAAGGGCAGGGGGGGCCGTTTGCTGCTGCCGCTGGTGACTGCTGTGCTGCTGTATGCGGTGCTGTGGGTCGTGGCGCTGTCCTCCTCGCAGCCGCTGGACTTCAGCGGCCGCGGCCTGTGGATCACAGCGGCTATGCTAGGCGGCGGACTGCTGTCCTGCCTGTTGCTGGGCGGAAAAAAGAAAAAGAAGCGCGGCAAGCGGCAGATGCCTGCTGCCGCCAGACGGCGGAAACGGGCGGCGACATAACGCGTCCATGGTAAAAGTCACGAAAATGCTTTCCTGAACGAACAAAACCTTGACAGGAAAGAAACGATGTTTTGGCGCTGGCGGGAAAGTGGTGGCTTCCCATATCTGGTGTGTGGCACATTCAGCGGTTTACTACATTTCGGTTTTGTGTGAGTAAAGAAATATAGTTCTCTTCATGTCATTTACGAGGTTTACATAAAGCTGTTGACATAACATTTTGACATAACTGACAAATTTCCTATAATTTGCGGAAAGCCCTTGCGGAACATTCAGATTTGGCCTATATTATTTATGGTAATTATGTCTTCTATTTCACCAGCTTGTCTCATATAGTGAGACGAGGTGAGTGAACTGCCATGAAGCTGCGTAAGGTAATTCATAAAGCACAGGCGTCGCCAACGCACATCCCGCGGTTGCTGACGCTGTGTGCATTTTTTGCGGTCGGCATCGTCTGCGGACAGCTGGCGCGGCATGGCGCACCTGGCGGAGAGCTGGCGGAGTATCTGCGGAGCTACGCCGGAATGGTGGCGCGGGACGGCGTTGCACAGGCGTCGCTGCCCCGTGTGGCGGCGGCCTACCTGCGGGAGCCGCTTATTATTTTGCTGCTGGGCTCGTGTACTTTCGGCGCGGCGGCGATCCCGCTGGTCTGCGCTTGGCAGGGCTTTACCCTATCCTTTGCGGTGGCATGCTTTGCGGAGAGCTTGGGCTATGACGGCGTACTTTTGTCACTGGCGGCTTTCGGTCTGCGCTACGCGGTCGTGCTGCCCTGCACCTTGATGGTGGCGCAATGGGCCTTTGACAAGGCGCTGCGTCATCTGCGGGGAGAACCTGCGCCAGCCAGACAGCGTTGGCATCTGCTGGCCTGTTTCGCGGTGCTGCTGTTGGGGGCGGTGCTGGAGATGGCGATCGTCCCTCAACTATTCACCTTGGCCTTGGGCCGAATAACCTGACAGAGAGGAGAGAGCGTATATGGCGGATCACATCGCAGACTACTGCCGCTATCTGACAGAAGAAAAGCGCGCGCAGAAGAATACGCTGAACTCCTATGCACGTGACTTGAACCAATTTCAGACCTGGCTTTTGTCGGCAGGGCTTGCCGATCTGAGAAAAGTCAAAAAGGAACATATCAGCAGCTATATTGAATACATGGACAGTAAAGGAAAATCACCTGCCACCATTACCCGCTCGATAGCTGCGATTCGCTCCTTCTACAACTACTTGCTGCAGGTGGGGAAAATCAAGACGAATCCCGCCAAGACGGTCAGCGGTGTAAAGGTGGAGCGTAAATGCCCGGAGGTGCTGACCAACCGGGAGGTGGAGCTGTTCCTGGAGCAGCCAAAATGCGTGGACGAAAAGGGTTTCCGTGACCACGCCATGCTGGAGCTTCTGTACGCCACCGGAATAAGGGTGTCCGAGCTGATCGGACTGGACGTCAAGGATGTCAATTTGACGGTGGGCTTTGTCCGCTGCGCTGGTCACGGCAAGGAGCGCATTATACCCCTGTATACCGCCGCCGTCAAGGCGCTGCGGGAATATATGACGTCCATACGCCCCCGGCTCATCGCTGATGAGAGCCAGACGGCGCTGTTCGTCAACATGAACGGTGAGCGCATGACCCGCCAGGGCTTCTGGAAGATCATCAAGCACTATCAGGAGAAGGCGGATATCCACAAGGATATCACCCCGCACACCCTGCGCCACAGTTTTGCGGTCCATCTGCTGGAAAACGGTGCGGACCTGCGCTCTATTCAGGAGATGCTGGGGCATGCGGATATCTCCTCCACCCAGATATACACCCATGTGATCCAAAAGCAGCTCAATGACGTCTACCAAAAAGCGCATCCGAGAGCATGATATACCGTACAGCCCCGAAAATACGGGGCTGTACTTTTTTCGGCACAAGATGGACTTGTCGTGAATTATTGTTGCCACGGCCGAAAAAAAAGAGTATAATAAACTGAATTATCATGGGGAGGGAGCGCCGTGCGTATTTTAGGGATAGACCCCGGTGTGGCAATCGTAGGCTTTGGTGTGCTGGATTGTGCCGGGGCCACGCAGAAAATGGTACAGTACGGCGCCATCAACACCCCGGCCGGAATGCCGCTGGCCGCCCGGTTGACGCTGATCGAAAGTGACCTTCAACAGCTGATTGAGCAGTTTCACCCGGACGAAATGGCCATCGAGGAGTTGTTTTTCAGCAAGAATATCACCACAGGTATCGCGGTGGCCCACGCCCGCGGCGTGATCCTCTGCACAGCGGAAAAGCTGCACCTGCCCATTTACGAGTACACCCCCATGCAGGTGAAGCAGGCGGTGGTAGGCTACGGCCTGGCGGAAAAAAAGCAGGTGATGGACATGACCCGCCGTCTGCTGAAGCTGAAGGCCATCCCACGGCCGGACGACGCCGCCGACGCGCTGGCTATCGCCATCTGCCACGCCCGCAGCGCCACCAGTCTGCTGCGGCGCACCGATCCCAATGTGAAGGAGACCGTGTAATGTTTTACTATCTCAACGGCATCGTGGCCGAGATGGAGGCCAACCTTGCCGTCATCGACTGCGGCGGCGTGGGCTACGCCTGCGCTACCACCAACTATACCTTATCTCAGTTAAAGAAGGGCGAAAAGGCCAAGCTGTATACGTATATGAACGTTCGTGAGGACGCGGTAGACCTGTTCGGCTTCGCCAGCCAGGGCGAGCTGCACAGTTTCAAGCTGCTGCTGGGCGTTTCCGGCGTGGGCCCAAAGGCGGCGTTGACGATCCTGTCTGCCAACACGCCGGCCAATCTGGCCATGGCGGTGGTGATGGGCGATGAAAAAGCGCTGACTGCCGTGCCGGGCATCGGCAAGAAAATCGCCCAGCGCATCATTCTGGAGTTGAAAGACAAGCTGGCAAAGGAGCAGGTATCCTTTGGCCCGGATACCGGCGGCACTGCAGCGGCGGTGCCCGTTCCCGGCGATAAGGCACGGGAGGCTGCGGCGGCCCTGGCTGTGCTGGGTTACGGCGGCGCGGAGGTGGCGGCTGCCCTGAAGGGTATCGACGTCAACGCCCTGCCGCTGGAGGAGATCATCCGCCAGGCGCTCAAGCGTATGGTAAAGTAGAGGAGGGGACAGCGTGAGTATTGACTACGGAAACGACATCTACGAAGAGCCTATCGTATCCACCTCCTTCCTGCCGGAGGACGCCCAGGAGAAGTCCCTGCGTCCCCATACTTTGAAGGAGTACATTGGCCAGGAGAAAGCCAAAGGCAACCTGGCCGTGTTTATCGAGGCGGCCCGCCGCCGGGGCGAATCGCTGGATCATGTGCTGCTCCACGGCCCTCCGGGTCTGGGCAAGACCACCCTGGCGGGTATCATCGCCGCTGAGATGGGCGTCAATATCCGCATCACCTCCGGCCCGGCCATCGAAAAGCCCGGCGACCTGGCGGCGCTGCTGACCAACCTGAACGAGAACGATATCCTCTTTGTGGACGAGATACATCGCCTGAACCGGGCGGTGGAAGAGATATTATATCCCGCCATGGAGGACTATGCCATTGATATCATCATCGGCAAAGGCCCTTCCGCCAACTCCATCCGATTGGACCTGCCCCGCTTCACCCTGATTGGGGCTACCACGCGGGCAGGCTCGCTGTCCGCACCGCTGCGTGACCGTTTCGGCGTGACGCTGCGGCTGGAGTTGTATACGCCGGAGGAGTTAAAGGAGATCGTTACCCGCAGCGCCGGTATTCTGGAGGTGCCTATTGAGGAGGCCGGGGCAATGGAGATCGCCCGCCGCTCCCGTGGTACGCCCCGTATCGCCAACCGTATGCTGCGCCGTGTGCGTGATTTTGCGGAGGTAAAGGCCGACGGCGTTATCACCCGTCAGGTGGCGGACAGCGCCCTGCTGGCGCTGGAGGTGGACTATCTGGGCCTGGACCAGGTGGACCGCCGGATGCTGCGGGCCATCATTGAGAACTATGGCGGCGGCCCGGTGGGCCTGGATACATTGGCCGCCACCATCGGCGAGGAGTCGGTGACGCTGGAGGATGTGTATGAGCCGTATCTCATGCAGCTGGGCTTTCTGACCCGCACCCCCCGCGGCCGCTGCGTGACCCAGAAAGCCTACGAACATCTGCATATGGAGTTTGCCGGACAAACGCAGATAGAATTCTAAGAAGGAGCGGAATATGGGAAAACTATTCGGTACAGACGGCATCCGCGGCGTGGTGGGCAAGACCCTGACCGCGGAGATGGCCTTTCATATCGGCCAGGCGGTGGCGGTGGTCCTGCAGGAGGAACTGGGCCGTAAACCGCTGATTACCATCGGCAAGGACACCCGCGTCTCTTCGGATATGCTGGAGGCCGCTATGACGGCCGGTATCTGCTCGGTGGGCGGCGACGTGCTGCTGCTGGGCACCATCCCCACACCCGCGGTGGCCTTCCTGACCGTGCAGGAGCAGGCGGACGCCGGTGTGGTGATCTCCGCCAGCCACAATCCCTATGAGTATAACGGTATCAAGGTGTTTAACGCCCAGGGCTACAAGCTACCCGATACCATGGAGGAGCGGGTGGAGGAGCTGATCCTGACTCATGCGGAAATGCCAGTCAAGACCGGCGGCGAGTTGGGCCGCTGCCGCAACGGCGCACAGGAGATGCACGACAACTATGTGAGCCATTTGATGGACACCATCGGCTGCGACCTGTCCGGCCTGCGGGTGATGGTGGACTGCGCCAACGGCGCCGCTGCCGCTACCGCGCCGGACCTGTTCCAGCGGCTGCCGGTAATGGCGGATTTCATCAATATCGACCCGGACGGCGTCAACATCAACAACGGCTGCGGCTCCACCCATCTGGAGCAGCTCTCCGCCATGACGGTGGCGGGGAAGTACCAGCTGGGTATCGCCTTTGACGGCGATGCCGACCGCTGTCTGCTGGTGGACGAAAAGGGCAATACCATCGACGGCGACAAGATCATGGCGGTCTGCGGCAAGGCTCTGCGTCAGCAGGGGAAGCTGACCAATAACGCTGTAGTGGCCACTGTTATGTCCAACCTGGGCCTGCATGAATTCTGCCGGAACGAGCACATCGACCTGGTCTGCACGGCGGTGGGCGACCGCCACGTGCTGGAAAAAATGCTGGAGTGCGACTATGCCATCGGCGGCGAGCAGTCCGGCCACATGATCTTCCGCCAGTACGCCACCACCGGCGACGGTGAGCTGACCGCCCTGCAATTTCTCAAGGCCCTGAAGGCGTCCGGCAAGCCTGCTTCTGAGCTGGCGGGCTGCTGCGCCCAGTACCCGCAGGAGCTCATCAACGTGGCTCTGCCCCACATGCCGGGGGAAAAGGAGCGGGTCATGGCGTCGTCTGTCTTGTGGCAGGCTGTGCGGGAAAAGGAGGCGGAGCTGGGCGGTGATGGACGTGTTTTGATCCGTCCCTCCGGCACCGAAGCGCTCATTCGGGTGATGGTAGAGGCCAAGACCGATGAGATCGCCCGCAAAACGGCGGAGGATTTGGCGGAATTGGTCAAAAACATATAGAAAAAAACAACTATTTCACGAATTTATTCTGATAGCTTGACAAATGATTTATGGAAAAGGTATAATAAATAATGGTAAATAGCAAAGAGGCTAGTTTTGCTTATCTGGAGACACTGAGCGACGAGCAGTTATGCGCCGCCTGCCAGAGTGGGAACCGCAATGCCGAGGAAGTCCTGGCAGCCCGGTATCACCGGTTGGTCCGCAGTATCGCCCGTCCCTATTTCCTGGCCGGCGGCGATAACGAGGACCTGCTGCAGGAGGGGATGCTGGGGCTGATCAAGGCCATGCGGGAGTATGACCCCGGACAGTCTGCGTCCTTCTGCACCTTTGCCGAGGTATGTATCCGGCGTCGGCTGTATTCGGTGCTCAAATCCGCCTCCTCCGGCAAGCATCAGCCTCTCAATCAAGCGATCCCCCTGAATCCCTCATTCTTTGACGTCAGTCTCGCTTTTGCACAGGTCGACCCAGAGGTCCTGTTGATCGACAGGGAAAAAACCGCCGGTCTGCTGGAGTACACATGCAAACAGTTATCCGCCTTCGAAGCTGAGATTTTAGGGTACTATTTGGACGGTCTCACCTGCCGTGAGATCGCAGAGACTGTGGGCAAGCCGCCAAAATCGGTGGAGAATGCTGTGCAGCGCATACGCCGCAAAATCGGGCGGCAACTTCAATCCGGCGATATCAGCAAAGGCTGAACGCAATATATTTCTCAAAGAGAGGGTAAAATCATGTACGAAGACAAGACTTTAGTTTGCAAAGAGTGTGGCAAGGAATTCGTTTTCACCGCCGGTGAGCAGGAGTTCTATGCTGAGCGCGGCTTCCAGAACGAGCCCCAGCGCTGCAAGTCCTGCCGCGACGCTCGCAAGAACGCTGCCCGCGGTCCCCGTGAGTATTTCACCGCTGTCTGCGCTGCCTGCGGCGGCGAGGCCAAGGTTCCCTTCGAGCCCAAGTCCGATCGTCCTGTTTATTGCAGCGACTGCTTTGCTAAGATGCGCCAGAACGGCTAATTCCTGCCCCACACATTGATTTGATAAAAAGCCACCGGCATACACACGTATGCCGGTGGCTTTCCATATATATCCGTAGTAAGGGGAGGGAAGAGCCTGTCAAAGCTCTGTAACGGCAATCTCAACCATTCGGGTCATGCGGTCCGTATATTTTTGCAGCGTCTCGCACACTGAATCGGCGTCACCGTTGATGGTGTCCAGCAGCATTTTCTGCAATACGTCGACGTCCGCGGCCCGCTGGGGAACGCAGGAGGCAAAGATGTACCGCAGCAGCATCTGCTGTCCCTGGATGGCCAGCATTTGCCTGTCCAGCCGGTGATTGCCGCAGTGGTGATAGTACGACCCTAGAAACTCCTTAAAAGCCATGACCTCGTCGTGTTCCGTTTTGGCGTTGGCGTAATCATCCAGCTGCTTGCGCAGCTCCGCTACAATAACAGCCCGGTCACCGTTGACCATCGCCAGATGGATGGCGGCGCAGTGCAGCGTCATAGCCAACTGCTGTATTTCCAGCACGTCGTGGGGCGCCAGCGAGATAATGCGCGCCCCCACGTTGTTCTCATAGCTGACCAGCCCTTCCTGCTGCAACCGGTTGATAGCCTCCCGAATCGGTGTACAGCTGACCCCCATACGGGTCTGCAATTCATTGACGTTCAGCTTGGAGCCCAGAGGGAGCTGCAATTGGATGATGGATTCCCGCAGTTTATCGTAGACCATGTCCACCAGGGACCGTTTTTTGATAGAGAGCATAAGCGCCTCCTGAATGTTGCTTCTTGCAAGATGCAGACATATTATAGTAACCTCGTTTCAAAAAATCAAGAGGAAATTGTCGATTCCTTTGGAAAAATACAAAAAAATTTTGCTTGCATTTTTTCTAAAACGT
Source organism: uncultured Oscillospiraceae bacterium (assembly GCA_934574095.1). Lineage (GTDB taxonomy): Bacteria > Bacillota > Clostridia > Oscillospirales > Oscillospiraceae > Vescimonas. Next base: position 18,238 of record CAKTMW010000010.1, read on the forward strand.
GTTATGATATCTTGCAAGATATATAAAATACGCTTTGAAGCGTTAAAGTAAACATAGGAGGATAGGTTATGTACTATCAGGTGTCAAAAGAGTTCTTTGAAAAGCTGCCCAACGCCTATTTCGGCGCGGTTGCCGTGCGCGGTCTGGACAACACACGGGATATCCCGGAACTGGAGCAGATGCTGGCGGAGAATGTCGCCGCCTGCGAGGCATACTTTACCGGCAAAAAGCCCAAGGAGACAACGGATATCGTACCCTACCGCACAGCATTTACTGCGCTGGGCATCAATCCCAACAAGTTTTTGTGTTCCATTGAGGCGCTGCTGACCCGCATCGCCAAGGGTAAAGGCTTCCCTCATATCAACGCCGCCGTGGACCTGGGCAACGCCGTTTCCATCAAGCACCGTCTGCCCATGGGCGCCCACGACTTGGATACTATTGACGAGGGCCTTGACGTTCGGCTGGCCGGAGAAGGGGACACCTTCATCCCCTTTGGCAGCACTGAGGAGGAGATTCCCGACGCAGGCGAGGCCGTCTATGCCTCCGGCAATGAGATACGTACCCGCCGCTGGACGTGGCGGCAGTCCGAGCGCGGCAAGATCACCCAGGAGACCAAGGCCATTCTGTTCCCCATCGACGGCTTCTCTGACGTAAACCAGGAGGAGGTCCACAAAGCTGCCGACGAGCTTATCGAGTTGCTGCACCGCTACTTTGGCGATGGTATTGAGATCGAGGTGGGCTACGTCAGCAAGGAACAGCCCCGGTTCGAGTTTTTCAAGTAAGCCTATCATAAAAAGAAAAGCTTTTCGCATCGCGAAAAGCTTTTCTTTTTGTTAGTCTAAAATGATCCAGTTTTCCTGCCGCTCCGTCACATAGCCCACGGCAGCGGCGCTGGGGATAGCGTTTTGCAGCTCCCGCAGACAGGCGTTGGCGTCGGCGGCGTCCACCGCCATCAGCAGGCCGCCGCTGGTCTGGGGGTCGTACAGCAGGTCCTGCATGGTCCGACTGACGCCGTTGCGGACGGTGACGCCCGCCTCGGCATAGTCCCGGTTCCGGTAGGCCCCGGCAGGGAGGAAGCCCATGTCGGCAAATTCCCAGGCTTCCTGATGGAAGGGGACGTTCTGACTCTGGATATGAACAGTGCAGCCGCTGCCCTGCGCCATCTCAAAGCTGTGGCCCAGCAGGGCAAAGCCCGTCACGTCGGTGCAGCTGTGAACGCGGTATTTCACCATAATATCGCGGGCGGCCTTGTTCAGCGTTGCCATCTGGCGGTAAATGCGCCCCATCACGTCGCCGCCCACCAGTCCCGCCTTGGCGGCGGTGGTCAGTACGCCCACGCCCAGCGGCTTGGTCAAAATCAGCACATCGCCGGGCTTTGCGCCGCTGTTGGTGAGAATGCGATCCGGATGCACGAATCCGGACACTGCAAGGCCGTAGATGGGCTCCGCGCCGTGGATGGTGTGTCCGCCGGTGATGATGACACCCGCCTCGTAGGCCTTGTCGTAGCCGCCCCGCAGCAGCTCCTGCACCATGTCGGCCGTCATGGCTTCGGGGATGCACATGATATTCAGTGCCAGCTTCGGCTCGCCGCCCATGGCGTATACATCACTGATGGCGTTGGCTGCGGCGATCTGGCCGTACAGGAACGGATCGTCCACGATAGGCGGAAAGAAGTCGGTGGTCTGCACCAGCGCCGTATTCTCGTCCAGATAGTATACGCTGGCGTCGTCGGACTTGTCAAAGCCCACCAGCAGCCGGGGATCGCTGTGGGTGCGGAAGCCCTCCAGCAGATGCACCAGCGTTCCCGCGCCCACCTTCGCGCCGCAACCGGCGCAGGAGGCCAATTTTGTCAGCTTCACTGCCGTTTCCATTCCGTCAGTCCTCCGTTTCGTCCGTGTGATACACGGTGGTATACTGCTGGCCGTCCCACGCGGCGATCTGCTCGATCTCCTCCGCGCATGCGCCGTCAGGCGGAAGATAGCCGCCCTCACAGCGGACACACGTGCCGCAGCTGCTGCTGAGGTCACGGGGCACCGGCATCATGCGGCAGGCCACACCTGCTTCGGCGCACAGCTGCTTATAGCGCACCGCGCCGAAGTGGGAGAAAAAGGTCACAATGTACGTCACTTGGTAAAGGTCAGCGTCCATTCGCCGTATTTTTCGTCAACTGCCACCTGATAGCCCTGATGCTGGGCATAGCGGGTGGTGTTTTCACGGGAGGCGTGGTTGTCCACAATGATCTGATAGGTGTTTTCCTTGCTCTCCATAGCGCTGCGCAGCAGCACAACGGGTTCGGGGCAGGAAAGACCCCGTGCGTCGATAACTTTCATATTTCGTATCTCCTTATTTCTTCTTGAAGGTGTTCAGGCAGGCGATCACAAGTACCACGGCGATGCCCAGCAGCACGGCGACCTTACCGGCGGCGGTAGGACCATCGGCGCTGGAGGCCAGACCGAAGTTGTGGCAGAAAGCTGCGCCCACGATCAGGCCCAGCACGGTCACGGCGCTGTCGGAGTTGCCCTCGCCGGACATGACCAGCTGACGCAAGGGGCAGCCGCCCAGCAGCACGCAGCCAAAGCCCACCAGCAGCATGCCCAAGCAGTTCCACAGGCCGTCCGTGTGGGCGATGGGCTGGCCCTTGAAGCCCAGATGGAAGAAGGTGGCCTCGCCCACGCTGTTGAGGATCAGGTTGCAGACCAGTGCGCTGACCAGAATGGCGCCAAAGCCCATCAGCAGCTTGGGCTCACGGAACAGCACGATGTCCCGGATGCCGCCCACCATGCACAGGCGGGTGCGCTGGGCCAGAGCGCCCACGATGAGACCGGCGATCAGGCTGATGGCAACAGCGGCATGCTTGGCGCCGGGGCCGCCGCCTGCTTCGGTGAAGAAGATGAAGGTGGGAGCCGCTACCAGCAGGATAAACACCACCACCTGAATGGCGGGGAAGATCACGCCGTCCAGCTTGGTCTGGGTATAGGTGCGCTTCAGGGAATAGCCCCGCTTCAGGAAGAACACACCGGCCAGGATGCCCAGCACAAAGCCCAGCAGACCCAGCAGGGCGTTCAGGTCGCCGCCTGCCAGACGCAGGATCATGCGGAAGGGGCAGCCCAGGAACATCAGGCAGCCCACCATCACGAAGAAGCCCAGTACAAACCGGGTGACAGGAGCGCTGCCGCCCTTGGCGGAGAACTCCTTCTTGCACAGGGCTACGATAAAGCTGCCCAGCACCAGACCGATGATCTCAGGCCGGATGTACTGCACGGCGGCGGCACGGTGCAGGCCAAGACCGCCGGCAGTATCCCGCAGGAAGCAGGCGATGCAGAAGCCCATGTTGGAGGGATTGCCGAAAAAGACCAGCAGCGAGGCAATGACGCCGATGATCAGTCCGGCGATGACGATTTGAATTCGTTCGCGTTTGACATTCATGTTGGATTTTTCTCCTCTTTATATAGTATCTTACCATACCATACCACCATAGTCGACAAAATGTCCAATATCAATTATAGATATATCCTCTTAAAAGATTTGATTTTCCAATAAATATGTGATAAGCTAATAAAATAAGAGGAAAAGGAGCGTGAAGCCGTGGAACGGATCTATCTGGACAACGCCAGTACCAGCTTTCCCAAGGCGGAAGGCGTAGCGGAGGCGGTATATCATTACATAAAGGAGAGCGGCTGCAATATCAACCGCGGCGGCTATGACGAGGCGTATCAGGCGGAAGAGACGGTGCTGCATACCCGCCAGCTGCTGACAGAGCTCTTTCACGGCCCTGACTGTCGTAATGTAGTCTTTACCCGCAATATCACCGAGAGTCTGAACGTCCTGCTGAAAGGATTTTTGTGCCCCGGAGACCATGTGCTGGTGTCCGCCATGGAACACAACGCCGTCATGCGGCCGCTGACCCAGCTGCAAACCCAGGGCGTGTCCTTTGACCGCATCCCCTGCGCGGAGGATGGTACGCTGGATACGTCCGCCATGGCAGCCCTACTGCGGGATAACACGCGAGCCGTTGTGATGCTGCATGCCAGCAATGTCTGCGGCACGGTGCTGCCCGCGGCGGAGGTTGGTGCCTTCTGCCATGCCCACGGCCTGAAATTCATCCTGGACACCGCCCAGACGGCGGGCGTGTTGCCCATTGATATGGAAACCATGCATATTGACGCGCTGGCCTTTACCGGCCACAAGGGCCTTCTGGGCCCGCAGGGCGTGGGAGGATTCCTTCTCCAGCCGGACATGGTGCCGCTGGTCACGCCGCTGATCGCCGGAGGAACCGGAAGCGTCAGCCATGAGGAGCGGATGCCGTCTTTCCTACCAGATAAGTTCGAGGCGGGCACCATGAACCTGCCGGGTATCATGGGCCTGCATGAAGCGCTCTGCTGGATGAAAGGGAAGACCATTGACGCCATCCGTGCCCACGAACTGGCGTTGACGGAGCGTTTTCTCGCAGGGGCGGAAGATATCCCGAACCTGCGCGTCATCGGACGCAAGGGAACGGAGGGCCGCGTCGGCGTGGTGTCCGTGGTGCCGGAGAACGCCGACCCCGCCCTGATGGCCGATGCCCTGGGCCAGGAATATGGCGTTATGGTACGGGTGGGGCTTCATTGTGCCCCCAATGCCCACAAGGTTCTGGGGACCTACCCCACCGGCACCATCCGGTTTTCCTTTGGTTGGAATAATACCCACCAGCAGGTGGATGCCGCCCTGTCCGCCCTGCGGGAGCTGTGCGGGAGGACCACATGGAACTGAAGCAATTGCAGTCATTCTGCGCTGTTGTAAAGTATAAAAGCTTCACAAAGGCAGCGGAGAAATTATACCTGTCCCAGCCCACCGTCAGCACCCATGTACGGCAGCTGGAGGAGGAATTCCAGACCAGTCTCATCATCCGCACCACCAAGTCCGTAGAAGTCACGCCCCGTGGTCAGGAGCTGTACGAATGCGCCTGCAACATTGTGAACCTGCGGGACAATCTGATGCGCAGCTGGAGCGACGAGGACGAGAAGATGATTCGCATCGGAGCGTCCACCATCCCCTCCGCCTACATCCTGCCGGAGATACTGCCCGCGTTCCGCGCCATCCGTCCCACGTCCCAGTTCCACGTGTTTCAAAGCGACAGCCAGGGTATTGTGGACGGTCTGCTGTGCGGCGCCTTCGACGTGGGGCTGATCGGCGTGGAGAGCCAGGAGGAGCTGCTGGAGCTGACGCCTTTTTATGCCGACCAGATGGTGCTTATCACGCCGGTGAACGAACATTTCCTTCGTTTCCGGGATACCGGCGGCATGACGCTGGCGGATATCTGCCGTGAACCCATGCTGCTGCGGGAGAAGGGCAGCGGCAGCAAAAAGTGCGTCTCTTCCTATTTTGAGCGCATGGGCGTAGAGGAGGGCGACCTGACCATCACCGCCCGGCTCAACGACCAGGAGTCTATCAAAAACCTGGTAGCCGGTGGGCTTGGCATCTCCATCATCTCCGAAAAGGCCGCAGAGGACGCGGTAAAGGCCGGACGGCTGCTGACCTTTCCGCTGCCGGAGGCCGGAGCCCGACGCAAGCTGTATGTGGCCTGCCGCCGCGGTGCGCCAGTCAGCGGTCAGACCCAGCAATTTACCCACTTTGTCAAGCATTTTTACGATGACAAGGGCGGACGGATAATTTCGCCAAAATTACACGACTTTGATTGACAAGCGCACGGCGGTGTGATATAACTTTATAAGATAATCACATGGGAGGACATTCATCATGAACCACATCAATACTATCGAGACTCGTGACCTCTGCCAGAGCGCCAAGAACGGCGGCTGCGGCGAGTGCCAGACTTCCTGCCAGTCTGCCTGCAAGACCAGCTGCGGTATTGCCAACCAGGCCTGCGAGAAGAAGGAAACCAAGTAATCGGGTACTTGAGACTATGATGCCGCCCCTTTCGGGCGGCATTTTTAGCGTGAGGGGAATAAAGATATGATCCATCAATATAAACTTGGCGGCTACAATATCGTGCTGGATATCTGTTCCGGCTCTGTCCACGCGGTGGACGAGTTGGCCTATGATATCATCGCCATGTTCGAGACCGAGAGCCGCGATACGATCATCCGTGAGATGACCGAAAAGTACCGTTCCACCGAGGGTGTGACCCCGGAGGAGGTAGGCGAATGCTATGACCAGATCGCCCAGCTGAAGGTGGCGGGCAAGCTGTTTACCGAAGATACTTTCCAGCCCATGGCGGACGAACTGAAGGCCCGCACCTCCGGCGTTATTAAGGCGCTGTGCCTGCACATCGCCCACACCTGCAACCTCAACTGCTCCTACTGCTTTGCCAGCCAGGGCAAGTACCACGGCGACCGGGCGCTGATGAGCTACGAGGTAGGTAAGCGGGCCCTGGACTTCCTCATCGAAAATTCCGGTTCCCGCCACAATCTGGAGGTGGATTTCTTCGGCGGCGAACCGCTGATGAACTTCGACGTGGTGAAGCAGCTGGTAGCCTACGCCCGTTCCATCGAAAAGCAGCATAACAAGCATTTCCGCTTTACATTGACCACCAACGGCGTACTGATCGACGATGATGTCATCGATTTTGCCAACCGGGAGATGAGCAACGTGGTGCTGAGTCTGGACGGCCGCAAGGAGGTTCACGACCGCTACCGTGTGGACTACGCCGGCAATGGCAGCTGGGAGAAGATCGTCCCCAAGTTCCAGAAGCTGGTGGCCGCCCGTGACGGCAAGAACTACTATATGCGCGGCACCTTCACCCATGCCAACCCGGACTTCCTGGAGGATATCAAGACCATGCTGGACCTGGGCTTCTCCGAGCTGAGCATGGAACCTGTGGTGGCCGCCGCCGGCGATCCTACCGCCCTGACCGAGGCCGACAGAGCCATCGTCATGGAGCAGTACGAGAAGCTGGCGGAGCTGATGCTGCAGCGGGATAAGGAGGGTAAGCCCTTTACCTTCTACCACTATATGATTGACCTGAAGGGCGGCCCCTGCATCTATAAGCGTATCTCCGGCTGCGGCTCCGGCACCGAGTATATGGCCGTCACCCCCTGGGGCGACCTGTACCCCTGCCACCAGTTCGTGGGTGATGAGAAGTTCCGTCTGGGCGACATCTGGCACGGCGTGGACAACCACGCCATCCAGGAGGAGTTCGCCTCCTGCAACGTCTACGCCCACGAGGAGTGCCGCGACTGCTGGGCGCGGCTGTACTGCTCCGGCGGCTGCGCCGCCAACGCCTACCACGCTACCGGTTCTGTTCGGGGCGTCTATGAGGCGGGCTGCGAACTGTTCCGCAAGCGTATGGAGTGCGCCATTATGGTGGCCGTGGCCCGCGAACTGGGCGACGCCCGATGAGTACTCCCATCTGCGATTTCGTCCGCCGCTACCGGGACAGCGATGCCGCCCGGCTCCATATGCCGGGTCATAAGGGCCAGCCGTTCCTGGGATTCGAGCCCTGGGACATCACCGAGATCGACGGTGCGGACGAGCTGTTCACCGCCGACGGCATCATCGCCGAGAGCGAGGCCCAGGCCAGCGCTCTGTTCGGCGCCCACACCGTCTACTCCACCGGCGGCTCCACCCTGTGCATCCAGACAATGCTGCATCTGACGGCCCAGTACGCCGCGGAAAAAGGGGAGAGGCCCCGTATTCTGGCGGCCCGCAACGCCCATAAGGCATTTATCAACGCCGCTGCCCTGCTGGATATGGACGTTTGCTGGCTCTATCCGGAAGCGGGCGGCAGCTATGTCAGCTGTCCCATCACGCCGGACCAGGTGCGCCGGACGCTGGCGGACAGTGCCCGGAAGCCCACGGCGGTCTATGTGACAAGCCCGGATTACCTGGGAAATATGTTGGATATTCAAGAAATTGCCGCGGCCTGTCACGACCTCGGCGTTCTGCTGCTGGTGGACAACGCCCACGGCGCATACCTGAAATTCCTGCCCCAGTCCCGCCATCCCATGGACCTGGGTGCGGATATGTGCTGCGACTCCGCTCATAAGACCTTGGGTGTCATCACCGGTGGCGCTTATCTGCATATTTCCCGCGACGCACCGGCGCTGCTGGCCCGGCAGGCCAAGGCGTCTATGTCGTTGTTCGGTTCCAGCAGCCCGTCCTATCTGATCTTGCAGTCACTGGACGCCGCTAACGATAGGATGGCGGACTTTCGGGGGAAATTAACGGCTTTTATGTACCAAATCCGTACCCTAAAAGGCCGTTTATGTACCAATAAAATCGGTTTATTGGGGGAGGAACCGCTGAAGCTCACCCTTACGACCAAGTCTCTTGGCTATACCGGAACCGAGCTGGCCGGGATATTGGAGCAGCATGGTATGTATCCAGAGTTTTACGATCCGGACCACATGGTGCTGATGCTGACGCCCTATAACAACGCCGATGATCTGCGCCGTCTGGAAACGGTGCTGCTGGACTTGCCGCAGAGAGCGCCTATCACCGACACACCGCCGCCGCTTCCCCGCCCGGAGCGGGTGATGACGTCTCGCCGGGCCATGATGATGGTGAGTGAGACGCTGCCGCTGAAGCAGTGTCAGGGGCGCATTTCCGCCGCTGCCGCCATCAGCTGTCCACCGGCTATTCCGCTGGCCGTCTGCGGTGAGCGAATCGACCGTCAGGTGCTGGACTGCTTGGAATATTACGGTATTTCCTCCTGTACAGTCATAAAAGAGAAATGACTTTCCCGAAGCCGCGGCATTTCGTCGCGGCTTCTGTTTGTTGAAATCGCCAAAGAAAAACGATTACATTTGTGCTTTTTTCACAGAAAGACCACTTGACTTTCCGACGCCGCAAGCTTATAATCTCACCGCAAAATGAAATTTCGGAAGCAGGTGAATTACATTATGGAGCAGGCAAACGCAAAACGGCATATCTTGTCACTTTTTCATCCCGTTGACCTGACACAGGGGACATGCTGGAAGACCATTTTGGTATTCTCGCTGCCTATTATACTGTCCTATCTTTTGCAGCAGGTATATTCCATCAGCGACGCCGCTATCGTGGGCCAGACGCTGACAGCCCAGGAGGTGGCAGGCGTCAACGATACTACGTCGCTGGTATTTATCTTTTTGCAGTTCGCCTTTGGCGTCAGCGCGGGCTTCTGCGTTATCACTTCATGCAGCGTGGGCTGCCGTGACCAGCGGGGCGTCCGCCGGTCGCTGGCGACACAGATCGTGCTGTCCGCGGCCCTAACGGTACTGTTGACGGCGCTGGCGCTGCTGCTGTTGAACCCCATGCTGGCATGGATCAATGTGACGCCGGACAACCAGGAGGTGTACCAAGCGGCGTATACCTATTGCGCCATCATCTTCGCCGGGATCGGTGCGCAGCTCTTTTATAACTTCATCTGCTCGTTCCTGCGCAGCCTGGGCGACTCTGTGACGCCGCTGCTGTTCCTGCTGTTTTCCACAGTGCTGAACGTAGGTCTGGACCTGTTGTTCATTTTGGTGTTCCGTTGGGGCGTGGCCGGCGCGGCCATCGCCACTGTGACGGCGCAGCTCATCAGCACCGTTGGGTGTTTCCTCTATGCCTTTTCCCGTTACCCCAATATCCGTCTGCGGCGGGAGGACTGGCATGTCACCTGGTGGGATATCAAACGCCATGTGGTACAGGGCGTACCGCTGGGCCTGCAATTCTCCGTCCTGGCGGTGGGTATCATCGTGATGCAGAGCGTGGTGGTACAGTTTGATATGCTGGGTGGTGTGATGGTCTCCAACGCTGCCCAGAACGGTTTCGGCGCGGCCAATAAGCTCAATAACCTGATGATGACGCCCATGAATGGCCTGGGCGCCGCGATGACCAGCTTTACCGCCCAGAACCTGGGCGCGGGAAAGCCGGAGCGCATCCGGAAGGGAACGCTTCAGGCGCTGGTGATGATGGTGGTGCTGGCGGCGGGCGCGGTGGGTATCGGCCTGCTGCTGACCTGCGGCGGCTTCTATCTGCGGGTGTTCCTCAGCGCCGACAAGGTAACGGCAGAGACGATCCGCTACGGCAATACGCTCCTGTATGTAGACTTTGCCATGTATCTGTTTCTTGGCTTTATTTTTGTGGTGCGCAATTGTGTGCAGGGAATCGGAAGGTCCTCCTTTGTCCTGGGGGCAGGCGCGGCGGAGTTGGTGGCCCGCATTGTGGTGAGCCTGCTGCTGCCGGTGCTGTTCGCTGGAGGTCCGATAGACGCCCAGACGACGCCCGTTGCTTTTTATGCCCTGTGTGCCGCCGACCCTTGCGCATGGATCGCGTCAGATTCGGTGCTGCTGACGCCGTTTCTTCGCAACATTCTGAAAATGGACTACCGCTATATGCACACTCACCGCATCCGTCAGGAACCGGAGGAGATGGCGCTTTCCTGAAAATGCGGAGGCTTTCGCCTCCGTATTTTTGTGTTGTTTTTTGTGGATATCTTGACGATGATGGCGGAATAAGGTAGACTCTAAAAGACAATGAACAACTGCAATGGAGTGAGGAATATATGGCAAAACAGGAAAAAAATATAAAGAATATGACATTGGACAAATTGACCATCGGTCAGTCCGCCTGTATCACCGATGTGGGCGGCCAGGGCGCATTGCGGCAGCATTTCCTGGACATGGGGTTGATACCCGGCGCGGATGTGACGCTGGTGAAATTTGCCCCCATGGGCGACCCTATGGAGCTGCGTATCCACGGCTATGAGTTGACGCTGCGTTTGGCTGACGCCGCCCAGGTCGGCGTGACCCCCATTGAGCCGGTGAGAGAGAAGGCGAGACTGTCGGCAAATATCTGCGCCGACTGTGAGCATCCGGGCCTGGGCGAAGGGGGACGGTTCCACATCAAGGAAGGGGAGCACCCCCTGCCGGAGGACGTGACGCTGACCTTTGCGCTGGCCGGTAACCAGAACTGCGGAAAGACCACGCTGTTCAACCAACTGACCGGCGCCAACCAGCATGTGGGCAATTTCCCCGGTGTAACGGTGGACCGGAAGAGCGGCGCCATCCGGGATTATCCCAACACAGAGATCACCGACCTGCCGGGCATCTATTCCATGTCTCCCTATACCAGCGAGGAGATCGTCACACGGCAGTTTATCATCAACGAAAAACCCACCGGCATCATCAATATTGTGGACGCCACCAATATCGAGCGGAATCTCTATCTGACGATGCAGCTTCTGGAACTGGATGTGCCCATGGTGCTGGCGCTGAACATGATGGACGAGGTGCGGGGCAACGGCGGCTCCATCCGCATCAATGAGATGGAGGCCATGCTGGGGATTCCGGTGGTGCCTATCTCCGCCGCCAAGAATGAGGGCGTGGATGAGCTGGTGCGCCACGCGGTGCATGTGGCCAAGTATCAGGAGAAACCCGGACGCACTGATTTCTGTGGGATGAATGACCACGGCGGCGCGGTACACCGCTGCCTTCACGCCATCATGCACCTGATCGCTGACCACGCTGAGACGGCGGGAATCCCTGTCCGTTTCGCCGCCACCAAGTTGGTAGAGGGCGACCATCGGGTGCTGGAGGCACTGGCGCTGGATCAGAACGAGCGGGAAATGCTGGAACATATCATCGTTCAAATGGAGACAGAACGGGGATTGGACCGGGCCGCGGCCATTGCGGATATGCGGTTTTCTTTCATCAAAGAGCTGGTGGACGCCACGGTGGTAAAGCCCCACGAGAGCCGGGAGCACCTTCGCAGTCAGAAGATTGACCGCTTTTTGACAGGAAAGTACACCGCCATTCCAGCCTTTATCGGCATCATGGGGCTGGTGTTTTTCCTGACCTTCAACGTGATCGGCGCGTGGCTGCAGGGACTGCTGGAGGACGGCATCGCACGGCTGACAGAACTGGTGGACCATGCGCTGATCTCCTGGGAGGTAAACGACGCGGTGCGCTCACTGGTTGTGGACGGCGTATTTACCGGCGTTGGCAGCGTACTGAGCTTTTTGCCTATCATCGTGACGCTCTTCTTTTTCCTGTCGCTGCTGGAGGATACCGGCTATATGGCCCGCGTGGCCTTCGTTATGGACAAGCTGCTGCGGAAGATCGGCCTGTCCGGCCGCAGTATCGTGCCTATGCTGATCGGTTTCGGCTGCACGGTGCCCGGCGTGATGGCCAGCCGCACACTGCCGTCGGAGCGCGACCGGAAAATGACCATTTTACTGACGCCTTTTATGAGCTGCTCGGCCAAGCTGCCCATCTACGGCTTTTTTACCGCCGCGTTTTTCCCTGGCCGGGGCGGTCTTGTGATGGTGGGACTCTATTTTCTCGGTATCATCATTGGTATTCTGATGGCGCTGCTGTTCAAGGGGACGCTGTTCCGCGGCGAGGCAGTGCCCTTCGTTATGGAGCTGCCCAATTACCGGATGCCGGGTCTGAAAAACGTGGGGCAGCTGCTGTGGGATAAAGCAAAGGACTTTTTACAGCGGGCCTTTACGGTGATCTTCCTGGCCACCATTGTGATTTGGTTTTTGCAGACCTTTGACCTGCACCTGCGTATCGTGCAGGATTCCCAGAACAGCATTTTGGCCCTGGTGGCCAGCTATATCGCGCCCATCTTTAAGCCGCTGGGCTTTGGCGACTGGCGTATTTCCACGGCGCTGATTACCGGTTTTATTGCCAAGGAAAGCGTTGTTTCCACACTTACGGTATTGGTGGGCGATGGTATCACGTCGCTGCTGACAGTGGGAGCCGCTGCGCCGCTGTTGGTGTTCTGCCTGTTGTATACGCCCTGTGTGGCGGCCATCGCCTCGGTACGCCGTGAGCTGGGCGGCAAGTGGGCGCTGGGTATGGTGGCGATGCAGTGTGCGATCGCCTGGGTCTGTGCCTGCCTGCTGCGGACGATACTGCTGTTGGCGGGGGTGTTCTGATGAATCTGGCCACGGTTCTTGTGGTGCTTTGTCTGGCTGCGGCTGTGATGGCCGCGGTCCGGGTTTACCGAAAGCAGGGAAAGTCTGATTGCTGCCGCGGCGGATGCGGCAGCTGTAAGAAATGTGAAAAGAAGAGGTAAGTATGCTGCGCTCTGTGATTTTTGATTTGGACGGGCTGTTGATCGACAGCGAAATGACGGCCTATCATGTGGACCGGGATATTCTGCGGGCCTACGGTCATGAACTCTCGCTGGCGCATTATGCGGAGCAGTATTGCGGCCGGACGATCCTGCGGAATATGACGGATTTTATTGCGGAGTATGCGCTGCCTATCAGCGTGGAGGAGGGCATCTGTCAATATGAGACGCGGGAAGCGGCCTATGTCCGGCGGGGCATCCCGCTGAAAGAGGGGGCACGGGAGCTGCTGTCATATTTGAAGGAGCAAGGGTGCCTGATCTCGTTGGCCAGTTCCAGCATCCGGTCCCGCGCCAGAACGATCCTGGATGGGAACGGCGTTACCGGCTATTTTGATTATTTTACGTTTGGACCGGAGGTGCAGAATGGCAAGCCCGCGCCGGATATTTTTCTGAAGGCCCTTGAAAAAACAGGCGTCGCGCCGGAGGAGTCATTGGTTCTGGAGGACAGCGAAGCCGGGGTGCGTTCCGCTGTGGCGGCGCATATTCCGGTTGCCTGCGTTCCGGATGTAGCCCGGCCCAGCGAGGATGTGCTGTGCAGAGCGGATGGGGTATTTGACTCGCTGCTTCAGGTCATGGAGTGGCTCAAGACAAGATGAAAAGAGCGCCTGCTTTTCAAGCGGGCGCTCTTTTATGTTGATTATTCTTTTACGAAAGGGGTAAATTTCTCGTCAAACAGCTTGTCGCCATAGTCGCGCAGCTCGCCGCAGAACTGGTCGTAGGCTGTCAGCAGGGCTTTGCCCTCCGGCGTTAGGGTGGCGCCGCCGCCGTGCTTTCCGCCGGTGGTGGAATCCAGCAGCTTGAAGCCCAGGGCATTCTCCGCGTTTTTCACCACCGTCCACGCCTTGGAGTAGGCCATCTCCATCTCCAGTGCGGCGGCGCGCAGAGAATGGAGCCGCTCCACACGGTGCAGCAGCTGAGCGATGCCGGGACCGAAGCATTTGGCGTCGGTAAACAAGCGGCAGGATAGATTGTAGCGTAATTCTTTCATGAGAATATTGTACCAGCCGAAAGGGAAATCGTCAAGGACATGATTGACTATCCGAATGGGACGTGCTATTCTCAAGAAAAAAGAAATGAGGAGGAGATGGCGCCATGCGTGTTTTGATTCGGGGCGCGGGGGATATCGCTACCGGTATTGCCCTGCGGCTTTACCGCGCCCGAATACAGGTGGTGATGACGGACCTGCCCAAGCCCACGGCCATCCGCCGAACGGTTTGTTTTTCCCAGGCCATCGTCTATGGTGAGACAACGGTAGAGGGCGTCCGCGCCGTCTTTGCATCGGACCGTGCGGCGGCGGAACGTATCATGGCCCAGGGAGATATTCCCGTGCTAGCCGACCCGGAGTGTGCCTGCCGCCGGGAATTGAAACCCGACGCGCTGGTGAACGCCATCCTGGCCAAGAGAAATCTGGGCACGAGGATCACGGACGCGCCCATCGTAGTGGGTGTCGGCCCCGGATTTGCGGCAGGGGAGGACTGCCACGCTGTGGTGGAGACCATGCGGGGCCATACGCTGGGCCGCGTGATCTATCAGGGCAGCGCCCTGCCCAATACTAACATCCCCGGACTCATCGGCGGTTACGCCGGAGAACGGGTGCTGCGCGCCCCGGACGACGGTATTTTCCACACGGTGCTGGATATCGGCGCACAGGTCAAGTCCGGCGACGTGGCAGGCGAGGTGAACGGAAAGCCTATGGTCTGCACCATCGACGGTGTGCTGCGGGGCCTTCTGGCGGATGGTACGCCTGTTTTCAAGGGAATGAAATCCGGCGACGTGGACCCCAGATGCCGGGAGGAATACTGCTATACCGCCTCGGATAAAGCGCTGGCTGTGGGCGGCGGTGTGCTGGAGGCTGTGCTGCATTTTTACCAACAGAAGCCGTCAAGCACCTGATTTTTTGTTAGGTTTGCTAAATCATTATGAGATTTTTATGCGGTTTCAACAGTGGAATATTCAAAAAAGCTGTGGTATAATAGCAGTAACCTCGAAATGTGGGGTACATTCCAAACAACTATAATATTTACAATACATGAAAAGGAGCAATGAACATGATCGACCTGAAAAAGTACGGTATCACCGGCGTAAACGAGATCGTTTACAACCCTTCCTATGAAGAACTTTTTGCCGAAGAGACCAAGAAAGAGCTGACCGGCTATGAGGTCGGCCAGGTCACCGAACTGGGCGCCGTGAATGTGATGACCGGCATTTACACCGGCCGCTCTCCTAAGGACAAGTATATCGTCATGGACGAGAACTCCAAGGACACTGTGTGGTGGACCAGCGAGGGTTATAAGAACGACAACCATCCTATGAGCGAGGACGTCTGGGCCAAGGTGAAGGACATCGCCGTCAACGAACTGTGCAACAAGCGCCTGTTCGTGGTGGACGCTTTCTGCGGCGCCAACAAGGACACCCGCATGGCCGTCCGTTTCATCATGGAGGTGGCATGGCAGGCCCATTTCGTGGAGAATATGTTTATCAAGCCCACCGCCGAGGAGCTGAAGAACTTCGAGCCCGACTTCGTGGTCTACAATGCCTCCAAGGCAAAGGTGGAGGATTTCCAGGAGTTGGGTCTCAATTCCGAGACCTGCGTGGCTTTCAACATTACCTCCCGTGAGCAGGTCATCATCAACACCTGGTACGGCGGCGAGATGAAGAAGGGTATGTTCTCCATGATGAACTACTACCTGCCTCTGAAGGGCATCGCCTCCATGCACTGCTCCGCCAACACCGACATGAACGGCGAGAATACCGCCATCTTCTTCGGCCTGTCCGGCACCGGCAAGACCACCCTGTCCACCGACCCCAAGCGCCTGCTGATCGGTGACGACGAGCACGGCTGGGACGACAACGGCGTGTTCAACTTCGAGGGCGGCTGCTATGCCAAGGTCATCAACCTGGATAAGGAGTCCGAGCCTGACATTTACAACGCCATCCGCCGCGACGCCCTGCTGGAGAACGTTACCGTGGACGAGAACGGTAAGATCGATTTCAACGACAAGTCCGTCACCGAGAATACCCGTGTCAGCTACCCCATCGACCATATCCAGAACATCGTGCGGCCCATCTCCGCGGCTCCCGCGGCAAAGAACGTGATCTTCCTGTCCGCTGACGCGTTCGGTGTTCTGCCTCCCGTGTCCATCCTGACCCCGGAGCAGACCCAGTACTACTTCCTGTCCGGCTTTACCGCAAAGCTGGCCGGCACCGAGCGGGGCATTACCGAGCCCACGCCCACCTTCTCCGCCTGCTTCGGCCAGGCTTTCCTGGAGCTGCATCCCACCAAGTACGCCGAGGAGCTGGTGAAGAAGATGGAGCTGTCCGGCGCCAAGGCGTATCTGGTCAACACCGGTTGGAACGGCACCGGCAAGCGCATTTCCATCAAGGATACCCGCGGCATCATCGACGCCATCCTGTCCGGCGCCATCAAGACCGCGCCCACTAAGATGATCCCCCACTTCAACTTTGAGGTACCCACCGCCCTGCCCGGTGTGGACCCCGCTATCCTCGATCCCCGCGACACCTATGCCGATGCTTCCCAGTGGGAGACCAAGGCGCAGGATCTGGCCAGCCGCTTCGTGAAGAACTTCGCCAAGTACGAGACCAACGAGGCCGGCAAAGCCCTGGTCAAGGCGGGCCCCAAGGCGTAACGCGGCAGCGAAAGTATGCCATCTAAATGCCGGAAGTTTGCTTCCGGCATTTTCCCTATCAAATCGGGTCTGAGCGATGGCAGGAAAGGAATACGACTATGCTGGAAGTGAAAATTTTGATATCTGATCTGGATTACGCCGGCGTCATAGAGTTGGCAGCTCCGCTGATGGCAGAAAAGCTGGCCCAGAAGGGCGGCTTGATGGGCAAGCTGGCGGGAAGCGTCGACGGGCTGAAAAAGCTGGTGTATAACAAATATCTGGCAGGGAAGACCCAGGACCAAGCGGATCAGCTGGCCGCGGAGCTTGCCATGAAAAACCGGGATTTGTTGATGGAAAAGGCGGCGGAATTGGCAAAGAAAAACGGCGTCAATGTACAGATCAGGGATATCTCCGTGCAGAAAATTTGAAAAAACACCGCCAAGGGTGAAACCTTTGGCGGTGTTTCTGCGTCTATATACTAGGATTCTTTTTAACCGTTCTTTTTCAGGGCGTTGACGGCGGCGCGCAGGGCGTCCACATTTTCCTGCGTGGTGGCCCAGCTTCCGCAGAAGCGAACGCCGGAATGGGTGGCGTCCACACGGGTCCAGTACTCATAGCCGAATTCCTTGCCCAGAATGGCCAGCTCATCATCCGGGATGATGGGATACTGCTGGTTGGTGGGGGAGTCGAACAGCAGGGGATAGCCGTTGGAGACGAAGATATCCCGAATCTGGAAGGCCTTGTCGATGGCGTTGCGGGCGATCTTGAAATACAGGTCGTCGGTGAACAGGGTGTCAAACTGAATACCCAGCAGACGGCCCTTTGCCAGCATACCGCCCCGCTGCTTCATCATGAAGCGGAAGTCCTTCTTCAATGCCGGATTCATGATGACCACGGCCTCGCCGAACAGCGCGCCTACCTTGGTGCCGCCGATGTAGAACACATCGCACAGGCGGGCCAGCTCCGGCAGCGTGATGTCGTTGGCCTCACACACCAGACCGTAGCCCAGGCGGGCGCCGTCGATGAACAGCGGCAGGCCATAGGCGCGGCAGATGTCATAAACGGCGGTCAGTTCGGCCTTGTTGTACAGCATACCGGTCTCGGTGGGCTGAGAGATGTATACCATGCCGGGCTGGACGATATGCTCGGTGGATTCATCGTGTTTATGCCATTCCACATAGTCGGCGATCTGCTGGGCGGTGATCTTGCCGTCGTCGGTGGGCAGGGTGATGACCTTGTGGCCGGTGGACTCGATGGCGCCGGTCTCATGGCAGTTGATGTGGCCGCTGACGGCGGACAGCACGCCCTGCCAGGGCCGCAGGATCGAGGCGATAACGGTAGTGTTGGTCTGGGTGCCGCCCACCAGGAAGTGCACGTCGGCGTCAGGGGCCTGACATGCGGCCTTGATCTTCTCGCGGGCGGCGGCGCAGATTTCATCCTCGCTGTAACCGATGGTCTGCATCATATTGGTCTCGGCCAGTCGGGCCATGATAGCACTATGAGCGCCCTCCAGATAGTCACTGTTGAAATAGATCATGATGAATACTCCTTTTTGAAAGTTTTCCTGACAGTATTCTATCCCATTCACCCTGTTAAGTAAAGTGAAATTTCCGATATCGCTTGCAAAATGAGACGTAATCTGCTACAATAGCGGAGACGACAAGGAGGCTTGTTTCATGAACAATACTACAAACTACCCTGAATATCCCGAAGGCGGCAAGCGCGCCAGCGGCGGCCGCCGCAGAAGAAAAAGAAAACAGAGCCGCGCACTGTATTATGTGATCCTGGTGATCCTGCTGGGTGTGCTGGTATTTTCCGCAGTGAAGATCATCAGCTACTTCAAGCAGCAGGCGGACGCCAGCAATGCCCAGGATGAGATCAATCAGAATTATGTAACGCCTGGCAGCACTGACACGGACGACGATACCAATGATGACAAGACCGATACGAAGACTAAGGAGCCGGATCCTGATACCATTGACGTCGATTTTGACAAGCTGTGCGCGGACTATCCCGACGTGGTGGGCTATATTTATAGCGCCAATACTCTGGTCCAGCAGCCGATTCAGTACGGTAAGGGCAACGAGTACTATCTGACCCATGACCTGAAGGGCAACACCAACAACAACGGCAGTATCTTTATCGAGCAGCTGAACAGCGGCAACTTCACAGATGACAACACCATCATTTACGGCCATAACATGAAGACCGGTATGATGTTTGCCAACCTGACGCTGTATAAGGATAAGGGATACTACAACAGCCACCCCTATCTCTACATTTATACGCCCAGCCAGAATTACCGCGTGGACCTGTACGCCGGTTTCGTCTGCGAGTATGACGACGAGGTATACACCACCTCTCTGACACAGGATCAGCTGAAGGCCATGGCGGCAAAATCCACCTTCGCCTCCAATATCGGTACGCCCACCGGTAAGACGGTGACGCTGTCCACCTGTTCCTATGAGTTCAACAACGCCCGCTACGTGGTGGTGGGTGCGCTGGTTCCCATCAGCTGATGCAGTAAAACAAACAACAGGAAAGGCCTGCCGCATCTGCGGCAGGCCTTTCCTGTTGTTGGGGGTATGAGGGATATGATAAAGCAGAGAGGAATCAGGCATAGCGTTCTGCGGCGGCAGCGGTGTTTTGCGGCTGCCGCAGGTGGTGATAAATGCGCTGAGCGGGCGTTTCGGTATCGGGCCGCATCATGGCGGCGGCCATAGCCGCCCGCCGCTCCGGGTCGGCCAGAAGGGCCATGGCAGTGTCGGCCAGCAGGCGGGGCGTATCGGCGGTGACAGCAAAGCCGCGATGCAGGAAAAATTCCAAATTATGGCCCTCGCATCCGGCCACGGTGTCTATCAGTACCATGGGCAGTCCGCAGGCTGCCGCCTCGGTGGTGCTCAGCCCGCCGGGCTTGCTCAGGAACAGGTCGGCGCTGTACATCAGTTGGGGCACATTGTCCGCAAGTCCCAGGATACGAATGCCCCGGTAGCCGTCGAACCGCTTTTGCAGCTTGGCATACAGCTCCTCATTGGCACCGCAGACCACGGTGAGTACCTGGTGGGGAGACAGGCGGATGGACAGCTCCTCCGTCAGCTCTTTGATGGGGCCGCAGCCGATGCTGCCGCACATCATCAGAATGTGCTGGTGATCCGCCGGGATGCCCAGAGCCGCCTTTGCGGCGGCTTTATCCTCGGTCTGATAAAAGGCCGGACGGACCGGCAAACCGCTGGGAACCAATCTTTCTTGCGGTACGCCGCAGCTGGCGAATTCTTCCGTCAACGCCGCGTCAGGGATAAAATAGCAGGCCAGGTCAGAGTCCTCCACACTGGGGCTACAGGTATAGTCTGTTGCCACAAAGCTGGTATGCAGGGGCATTGGGTGCTGCCGCAGCATGGCGGTCAGCGTCAGAGCAGGGAAGACGTGGACACAAATCACATTGTCATACGCTCCGGCGCAGATAAAGCGGTACAGCCGCTCCGCCCCGGAGGCCAGATAGCGGTACACTGTGGTGCCCTCGCGAAATACAGAGGTGCGGTTTTCCACGCTGCGGTAGCCGGCCTTATAGAGCTTGGGAGCATGGCGGTAGATGCGGGTGTGCCAGTCGCAGATAAAGCGGGAGGCCCGCTTGGAGATAAATTGCAGGGCGTCCACGATATCGCAGACCTCTCCATGGGCGTGATACTCCGCCTGTATGGCCTTGGCGCAGGAGTTATGCCCCTCGCCCGTATTGCAGCTGAGGATCAGTGTGCGCATGTTCGACCTTCCTTTCCTGTCTGCGCTGCTGTAAAGCGTATAGCCTTTGCAGACGCGGGCGGTTGTAGCGTTGGATGAGGATAAAGGGCAGATTGCCCAGCAGAATATACACGGCGGTCAGAATGACGCCGCCGGCGCCAGGCCAGATGACCAGACAACAAAGTCCGCTCAGCGACAGCAGCATGTGGATCAGCTCCGCCACGCAGGTCTCCTGGATCATGCGGGGCAGGTCGGAGAACGTCTCCGCTGTCAGCTTTTTGGCGGGCATCAGGGCAGGGAGGAGGCGGCTCATGTCCGGCACACGGCTCTGCCATTCTTTGATATGCAGCGCCCGCCAGAGCTTTTGCTCCCAGGGGCGGCAGTGATAGGGGAACGCATCGCCGCGGAACCAGCTCTTCGGCAAAATGCGGCCCAATAGGAATCCGGCAACGCCGGTGGCCGCCAGATAGAGGGCGCAGTGCAGAAACGGCATGATGATATCCTCCTTTCGCTGCTGTTTCAGATAGTATTCCACTTTTTTCTCTATTCTAAAACACAAGTTACAACTGAGCTTCACGCCAAGTTCAAGTTTTGTTGAAGTTAGCGCGGAAAAGCCACGGCCCGTCGGATACAGGCCGTGGCTCTTTCCATATTTTGTCACATCGGCAGCGATACCGTGAAGCGGCATCCCGCCTCCGGAAGGTTTTCCACGATGACCGTTCCGCCGCTGAAGGCCACGATCTGTCTCACCAGGGACAGGCCAAGGCCGTTGCCGCTTACCTCGCGGGAACTGTCGCTCTGGTAAAATTTGTGGAAGATGCGCTCCTGCTCCTCCGGCGGAACGCCTGGGCCGTTGTCCGCAATGGTGAACAGGACGCAGCCCTCACTTTGCCGCAGACGCAGGACGATCATACCGCCCTGGGGGTCAAATTTGATGGCGTTGTCAATAAGGTTGATCCACACGTGAATCAGTAAGTTTTCGTAGCCGTTGTAGGTGATCTTATCCAGTTCGACATCAAAGTCGATATCCTTTTCCGTCCATTTCTGCTCCAATGCCACAATGGCCTGGCGAATCTGCTCGTCCAGCCGGAAGCTGGTGCGCTGAGGCTTAATGGTCTGGTTGTTGATCTTGGACAGCAGCAGGATATTGCCCGTCAGTGTGGACAGCCGCCGGGTATTGAACAGTATTTTCTCAATGTAGACCTCCTGCTCCTCCGGGGATTGCTGGTGGTCCTGCAAGAGGGAGGCGTACCCCTCAATGGCGTTGATGGGCGTCTTGAATTCGTGGGACACGCTGGAAATAAAATCCGTTTGCAACGTTTCCGTGGCGGCCAGTTCCTTTACCATTAAATTAAAGCTGGCGTAGATGTCGTTGACCTCCTTCAGCTTGCTGGCGCATTGGGCCGTTACCTGAAAATTGCCGCCGGATACCTCCTTCATCGCCTTACCCAACCGGGTAATGGGATCAATAAAGGAGTTGGTGATGTAATTGGTAATGACGCCGCCTACCACCACGCTGAACAGGATGGCCCAGATGAAGATGGGAATGTTCAGCGTGACGCCCAGCCAGCGCCGCAAAAGCCAGCCCGCCAGCTCAGAGAGCAGCACCACTGCGATGAACTCCGCCATGCAGATGAGAAAAAATTTGACCCGCATGGTGATCTTCGGCTTGATCTCCGGCCTCATAGCTTCACCACCTTATAGCCGACGCCACGCATGGTGACGATCTTAAAATCGGGGTTGTCCCGGAACCGCTCCCGCAGGCGGCCGATGTGGACGTCCACAGTGTGGGTGTCCGTCTCTGAGTAGCCCCAGATGTCATCCATCAGCTGCTGGCGGGTGAAGATGCGTCCGGGGAAGGAGACCATCTTGTAGAGAAGCATGAACTCCTTCTGCGGCAGCGTCATGGTCTCTTTTCCTGTGTGGACCGACAGAGAGTCGCACTCCAGCACGGTGCTGCCGATAACCTGCCGCCGCTCGTTGGCCATCTGAGCCCGCCGCAGCAGCGCCCCGACACGCAGCACCATCTCGTTGACGTTGACAGGCTTGACCATATAGTCGTCGCTGCCGGACAGGAAGCCCAGGCGCATATCGTCAAAGGCGTCCTTCGCGGTTATCATCATAACGGGCGTGGTCAACCCGGCATCCCGCAGCGCCCGGACCAACTCATAGCCGTCCATTTTCGGCATCATAATGTCGGAGATGATGAGGTCGTAATAGCTGCCCTCAATAGCGCTAAGAGCCTCCTCGCCGTTGGGAACACCCACCACTGTATAGCCGTTTTTTGTCAGCACATGCTGAAACAACTGCCGCAGTTCACTGTCGTCTTCGGCAATCAATATCTTGAACATGGAAAGCTCCTCCTGTGTGCTATTTTACGCAGTATTATAGCACAAAAAGGAGAGATGTATCTCAATTTTTCTTCAATATTACTTCAATAATTGTTGATGATCGGCCAAAAGAGGAGAGAGCAAGGCTCTCTCCTCTTTTGGATGGTCACTGGTCAAAGCTGGGATTGATATAGTAGAGATTCTTCTGATCCATCCGCTCCTTGGCAAGCCGCAGACCCTCGCCGAAGCGCTGGAAATGGACGATCTCGCGGGCCCGCAGGAACTTGATGACGTCGTTCACGTCCGGATCGTCGCTGAGCCGCAGGATGTTGTCGTAAGTGACACGGGCCTTCTGCTCGGCGGCCAGGTCTTCAGTCAGATCGGCGATCAGGTCGCCCTTGACCGCCATGGAAGCGGCGTTCCACGGGAAGCCGGAAGCGGCTGTGGGATAGACGCTGGCGGTGTGGTCCACGAAGTAGGCGTCAAATCCGGCGGTTTTGATGTCGTCCTCGCTGAGATTGCGGGTCAGCTGGTGGACGATGGTGCCGATCATCTCTAAATGCCCCAGTTCCTCTGTGCCGACTAGGGAAACGAAAAAGCCACAAATCGCGGAAAGCCTTGTGCCGCAAGGCTTTCAAGGCGCGGAAATCGGCGAAAACGCGAATGTGCGAAGGGCGGGGTGGCTCTGTTCCTTTGCTACCGACTACCGGCACCGTGGGGTAAGCAAGCACTACTGCGTCGATGTGATGGCCGCGCTTCCGGAGGGAGGTGTGGCAGAATGAAGGAGTACATTCAGCAGCTTTCACCGGACAAGCTGGTGCCATTCCAGAAGCATCCCTATCAGGTGCGGGAGGATGCCGCCCTGTCAGAACTGATGGAAAGCATCCGCACACACGGCGTACTATCGCCGCTGCTGGCGCGGCCAAAAGGGGAGAGCTACGAGTTAGTCAGCGGACACCGGAGATGTCTGGCGGCGCAGAAGCTGGGGCTAAAGACCGTCCCCGTGCTGGTACGGGAGATGAGCGACGACGAAGCGGTGATCCTGATGGTGGACAGCAATCTTCAGCGGGAGAATCTGCTGCCCAGTGAGAAGGCATTTGCCTATAAGATGAAGCTGGAGGCAATGAAGCATCAGGGGAGAGCAACTTCCCGACAAGTTGTCGGGAAGTCAGAGAGCGCAGATGAAGTAGGGCAGGGAAGCGGCGAAAGTGGTCGTACTATTCAACGCTACATTCGCCTGACAAACCTCGTCCCGCCGCTGCTGCAAATGGTGGACGATGGCCGCATCGCCTTTTCGCCTGCTGTGGAGCTATCCTATCTCACCAAGGAGGAGCAGGCTGCATTGTGTGACTTGATCGGACAGGAGGACGCCACGCCGTCACTGTCACAGGCCATCCGCATGAAGCAGCTATCCCGTGAAGCTAAGATGACGCCAGAGGTGCTGTACGCGATCCTCACCGAAGAGAAGCCCAACCAGAAGGAACAGGTGCGGATCAAAACGGAGTCTCTGCGAAAGTATTTCCCGCGCAATTATTCCGCCCAGCAGATGGAGCGAGAAATTATCAAGCTGCTGGAGACCCGCTACCGGACGAGGAACAGGGGAGAGCGGTGATTTCGTACACTGGTGTTATACGGACAGGCCCTGTAAAATAGCCGCAGGAGGTGCATCAAATGAGCTATAAATTACAGGAACCCTTACCGCAGACCATCTGCCGGAATGGAATCTACTATGAACTGCGCGGTGAGCAGTATTACCCGTGCCTGCTGGTTCCGCCGGAGCCGGATGCCAGCGAGGAAGATCAACTGCGATTCATCATTCAGCAGATGGCGGAAGTGCAGGGCATTGACGAGGACTTAAAGGAACGAGACCCTTTGGCGTGGGTCGGTGCAATGAACAACATCAAAAGCGCGGCTCTTGAAATCATGCGGGATATATCATGAGGAACTATCAGTATATGCGGGCGCTTTGGGCGGAGTTCTGCCGCAGCAGTGCGTGTCAGGCACAGCATCATGACCAGCGATACCAGCACTTGAGCAAACAGCTTCCGGATGCACAGCGACGACAGCTTCTGCGTATTGTGGACGCGGCAGACGCACATTGTGAAGCGGCATCTTTCGAGGGCTTTGTGACGGGCTTTTGCCTTGCTGCTGGGATCGCCAGAGAGACGATGCGGGACAGGTACTCCTATGAGGACGCCATTGAGGCGAAAGGACAATTTCGCCGGTAAAATCAATACCACATCAGCAAACGGAGACAGGTCGAATGGCCTGTCTCCGCTATTTTTTTGCAGAGGAGCATGAAATGGACTATTTTTACAAATCAGAATCCGAGACCTATGCGTTTTACCGTGTTCCCAAGCTGTTATTTACGCATATTTTCTACAAAGACATGCCATGTGAAGCAAAGTTACTTTACGGCATGTTAGTGGACAGAATGACGCTTTCCGACCGGAATTTCTGGAGAGATTGCGAGGGAAACACCTACATCTATTTCAGCATTGAGACGATTATGCGGAGTCTCAACTGCGCCCACGGTAAGGCGGAGAAGCTTCTGGCTTCGCTGGAGGATTATGGCCTGTTGGATCGTAAACGGCAGGGCCTTGGAAAACCTTCACGACTATACCCGCAGCCATTTGTCCGTGAGATGTGATCCTGAATTTCGGTACTCTAGTACGCCGATATTCAGTGTTGCCAGAGCGCCGGTTTTCGGCGTTCAATAAGACAGAGAGAATAAAACTGATTGGTTAAGAAACTGAATGCGATAGGAAAGGACGGAATGATTATGAAAGAGAATAAGATCAGAAATAAACAAGTTAATCTTCGTTTGACAGAGGCAGAATACAGGCGTTTGGACGAGACAGCACAGGCCAGCGGATTAGGGCGGTCGGCTTATCTTCGGATGGTACTGTACGCCTCATGGCTCCGTGAGGGAACCAAAAAAGCAAAATAGAAATTGCGTATTTTGTGCGATCAGCCGCCATGAAGGCGCAGAAGCCTCCGCCGTAGGGGGAACAGATTCTGTATTGCGAACGCGATACGGAATCTGTTTCCGCAAGCATAGCATTTTGACAGCAAAATGCGCTTGTTAAGGGGACATCCCCCTAATACCCCCACTATCGCAATATCAATAATTTGCACCTGAACGGGATTTTCCCATTCAGGTGCAAATTTCATGTATAGAAAGGTACGGTTTGTTTGACTTTATTCGCAGAAAGGTATATAATATATACAGTAAAAAACTGCGACAGGGCCAATCACCAGCCGCGCTATCCAACAGTCCTGTGCTTTCCGCAGGGCTGCTTTTTGCTATTTTGAGATTAAGGAGACTGTCCATGGAATATATGTCCATCACACAGGCAGCAGAGAAGTGGGGCATCACCCAACGCCGTATTCAAGTCCTCTGCAAAGAGGAACGTATCCCCGGCGCGATCCGCATCGGCTATGTATGGGCCATCCCCGCAGACGCCGAGAAGCCAAAGGACGCAAGAGTGCGAAGTGGGAAGTATGTGAAGGCGACACAAGGAAAAAAAGACGGTATAGCAAAAAGTGGAATAACTCCACTCGTTGTACAGCAAATATGCGATTTAGCAAAGCAGCATGACGTTAAGAAAGTGATTCTCTTTGGTTCGCGGGCAAGGGGAACATTTCAACGGACAAGTGACATTGACTTAGCGCTGCAGGGTGGAAATATTTCTCAATTTCGCGTAGATGTAGAGGAGGAAACCCATACGCTGCTGACCTTTGACGTAGTGAATTTAGAATCTGACTTATCCCCCGAACTGAAAAAAGCCATCAATACAGAAGGAGTATTGCTCTATGAAAAAGTTTGAAAATTACCGTAAGAATTTGGCCGTTCTGCGTCTCTCTAATCAACAAGACCGGACAAATGAGTTTATTGTGAGCGGCATTATTGATAAATTCGCCATTCAGTTTGAGCTTGCTTGGAAGGTTCTGAAGGAATTGCTGGCCTATGAAGGCGTAGAGGCAGCACGAACAGGCTCTCCGCGCGAGATCATTAAGCAGGCGTATCAATATTACCCCTGCATTCAAGAAGATGTGTGGTTGGATATGCTGTCACAGCGCAATAATATGGCGCATATTTACGATGGCAATGCTGCAAATGCTTTAGCACAGGAGATCATTGATCGTTTTATTCCGGCTTTTAATGAATTGGAACACAGCATTTGCACCAGATATGGATCGATTTTAGAGACGCTTTAAGGGAGAGGAAATTATGGCTCTTGAGAATAAATTAGGCATCACCAACTCCGCCGAGCTTGCCCGCGAGGAGGAGCGCATCAGCAAAAAGAAAGCAGTTGAACTCTTTGAAAACGGCACACTGGACAAGCTGGAGCCGGGGAAGTTTTCGTCCCTGCAAGCGATCCACAAGGCGCTGTTTGAGGATATCTACGACTTTGCGGGGCAGCTTCGCACGGTGAATCTGGCAAAGGGAAACTTCCGCTTTGCGCCGCTGATTTATCTGGAGGCGGCGCTGGCCAACATCGACAAAATGCCGCAGTCCGCCTATGACGAGATCATCGAGAAATATGTGGAGATGAATGTCGCCCATCCATTCCGCGAGGGCAACGGCCGCAGCACTCGCATCTGGCTCGATCTGATGCTGAAAAGCGGCATTGGTCAGGTGGTGGACTGGAGCAGGGTGGACAAGGAGGATTATCTCCTTGCCATGGAACGCAGTCCCATTAAGGACGTGGAGATCAAAGTGCTGCTGAAAGACGCCCTTACCGGCGACGTGAACAGCCGTGAGGTCTTTATGAAGGGCATCGACCACAGCTATTATTACGAGGGATACACGACGTTCAAGGCGGAAGAACTGTAAAAAAAGTAACGCATTAGCAGAAATATTGATAGCCGTTAATTACTGATTTTGCTATTGTAAAATCGCAAGTCGTTTTGTAAAATATACGAGTAGATTCTTGCGTGATACCGTTATTCTCCACCGAAAGGAGTACAAATGAAAGTGAATCATATATTCTCTCGGTGGTTGGGAGGCATCCTGGCTGTGACGCCCTTTCTGCTGGGCGGATTCTTCGAGTGGACAAGCTGTCTAATCTCAATTTTTCTGCTGGTCCTGTTGGTGCGGAAGCTGCGGCAGGGAAAAACGCTCCGCGTTTCTCTTAGTCTGTCCGGCGCAGCCATGGCGGCGCTGCCCTTATGCTACTTGCTGACGGCCCTGTGGGCGCAGGACAGGGGAATGGCACTACCCGGTTTCTTCAAGTTCCTGCCGGTGGGACTGTTCGTTCTGTTGTTCCTGCAAGAAGAGCCGGAACAGCGTGACGCGGCGCTAGAGATTCTCCCATGGTCCGGCGCTGTGATGACGCTGCTGTTCCTGCCGCTGTCCTATCTTCCGGCGATGGACGGTCACCTGCTAGTCGCCGGACGGCAGGCGGGACTATTTGAATACCCCAACACCTATGCACTGTTCCTGCTGCTGGGATTGATCGTGCTGGCCACAGGAACGCGGCGGCGCTGGTATCATCTGGCACTGGCGGCGGTGCTGCTGGCGGGCATCTTCCTCAGCGGGAGCCGTGCCATTTTTGTACTGCTGGTGCTGACCGCTATCGCTGTCGCTATCTTCGTCAAGGAGCGCTCCGTCCGGCTGACCACGCTAATTTTGCTTCCGACGGGGATCGTGGCAGCAGTGGCCTATGTACTAGTCACCGGCAAGGCCGATTCCATCGGGCGTTTTCTGACCACATCACTGCACAGCTCCACGCTGTTGGGCCGCTGGCTCTACGCGCAAGATGCCCTTCCGGTGATCCTGCGGTATCCCTTCGGCCTGGGATATCGGAGCTACACTTACATGCAGGGCAGCTTCCAGACAGGCGTCTATTCCGTGCAGACGGTACATAACGATTTTCTTCAACTGATGCTGGACGCCGGTTGGGCACCCGCTTTGCTGATTGCGGCGGCAGTTGTCCGAAGTCTGCTCCGGCGTGGCAGCACCCTACGTCTGCGGTTACTGCTGGCAGTCATTTGTTTGCACGGATTGTTCGATTTTAGTCTGCAATACCTTTCCATTTTTCTGATCTTTGCCGCCGTGCTGGACTATGACAACTGCCGGGAGATCAAGATAAAACGGGCCGACCAACGCTTCTTGACTGCCACAGCGGCGGTCTTGGCGGCGGCGAGTCTCTACTTCGGTGCGGTAAACGGCGCGGCGTACTTAGGCAATCACCGGCTTGCCGTAAAGCTCGACCCCGCCTATACCGATTCACTTGTGGCGCTGATGGCAGAGGAGCCAAACATCGCTGTTGCGGACGAGTACGCCCAGCGGGTGCTGGAATTGGACCGCTACGTAGCTCCTGCGTATCGTATCCGCGCCATGGCGGCGTACAGCCAGGGTGATATGACAAATATGATACAGCACCAGAAATCAGCCATTGCCTGTGCGCCGTATGACAAAACTCTCTATACAGATTATCTGCAAATGCTGGAAAACGGTGCGGCGCTGTATGCCCAAGCAGGCGACACACAGAGCGCTGCTGTCTGCCGTGAGCAGATAAATGCCGTGCCAGATATGATGGAGGCCGCCCTGCAAAAAACCAGTCGCCTTGGCTGGTTAATCGATGACAAACCGAATTTGACCTTGCCGTAAACGGCGATAAAACGAAAAGATATTGGGGGCGCGAAATGTTCAAAAAATTTACTTGCTGGCTGCTTGCCATATTGATGGCGCTGAGCCTTTGCATCGTTCCGGCGGCAGCGGAAACTACTACCTTACCCGGCACCGGTTCCGCAAAGGGAAAGACAGTCACCTTGTCTGTAACGCCGCGCACGCCGAAGATACCCCGCAGCAGTGAGGACACCTACGTGACGTTTGACATCACCATTACCCCGCCTGAACGGCGGAAAATAGCGGCGTTCAGCTTTGCTCTCGCGGGGCCTACCGGGGGGATGACCCTGGCAGCGCCGGAGGGCAGCTGGTGGAAGCTGAACAGTGCCGCTCTGGCGAAGCATTACGCGCAAGTCAGTTTTTCACCGAGCTATACCCGGTATTTCGGCGCGGGCGGCAGTATCAACGGCGGTATCGCCGAGGCGACGCGTGTGATGTCCGTCACTGTGAAAATTCCTGCCAATACGGCACCCGGCGAATATTATCTTCGTGTCGTGACCGAGGGTGATGAGATCGACATCTTTACGGCCGGTCTGAAAAATGGCGACCAGTATAGCCGAGAGGTGATTTACACCCCTGTGACGGTAGTCGCTGAAAACGGTATACACGGGCGCATTCAGGGCGCAGGGGACGACTCTGTGACATACGCCCTTTACCAAGAGGGCAACAGCGAACCCGTGCTGCAGGGGAGTGCCATCGATGAGTTTTACTGGTTTGGCGTCAGTGACGGCACCTATCGTCTGGAGATCAGCGGCGGCAATATCGTCGCGCGCTCTTTTGACATTACAGTCAAGGGGCAAAGCATATCTGATTACGAAGATATCCGTGTGGCGCAGTATGGCGATGTGAACGGCACCGGCGAAGTGGATATCAGCGATGTCGCCTGCCTGTACGAATACTTGACCACCAATGAGAATTCCGGTACGCTTTCTGATGATTATCTTGAGGAAGTGGCCGACCTGAACAGCGACGATGCTGTTGACGTTTATGATTTGCAATTTCTATATGAGGTCGTCAGTGGGATTAGCAGTATTGGAAAGCAGCCCAGCGGGAATAAGAATTCGGTTAAGGTTGGTTTCATCACCCTATGGGATGAAAACTCCATCTATGACCTCAACTTCATCAACGGCATCAAAGAAGCCATCGCTGCTCTGGGGCTGACCGAGGATGACTACATCCTGAAGACTAATGTTCCCGAAGGTAATAAATGCTACGAGACCGCCATTGATATGGTCAATGCCGGTTGTGACATCATTTTTGCTAACAGTTTCGGCCATGAACCTTATATGATCGAGGCTGCTCAGGAGTTCCCCGAGGTTCAGTTCTGCCACAGCACCGGTACCCGCGCTCACACCGAGGGTCTGGCCAACTACCACAACGCCTTCGCTTCCATCTATGAGGGCCGTTACCTGGCCGGTATCGCTGCCGGTATGAAGCTCAATGAGATGATCGAGAACGGCACCGAGATCAACGGCACCAAGGTCACCGCCGAAAACGCCAAGATCGGCTACGTTGGCGCTTTCACCTACGCCGAAGTGGTTTCCGGTTACACCTCTTTCTTCCTGGGCGCCCGCTCCGTCTGCCCCACCGT